>NZ_JACSOF010000103.1:0-23923 GCF_014349205.1 Photobacterium sp. BZF1 | reverse complement strand
TACGGAGAGATGGCTGAGTGGTTGAAAGCACCGGTCTTGAAAACCGGCATACGTTAATAGCGTATCTAGGGTTCAAATCCCTATCTCTCCGCCACATTTCAATAGTCAGTAGTAATACTGGTTATTTGACCTTCTGGGTAAGTAGGGTTCAAATCCTCCATACCCAGAGCGTCTCCACCACATTCTAGATGCTGGGTTTATAACTGGGTGTCATACAGAATTGGAGCGGTAGTTCAGTTGGTTAGAATACCGGCCTGTCACGCCGGGGGTCGCGGGTTCGAGTCCCGTCCGCTCCGCCAATCATTAAGTCCCTAGCAGCAATGCTGGGGATTTTTTGTATGCGTTGAATATTGGCGTCAGCCCTGCGGACTGATGAGTCCCGCTTGAGCGCAAGCCCGGCCCTCCGCCACTACAACGAAGCCTCAGCAGAAATGCTGGGGCTTAATTGTATCTACACCAACCACAACGCTAAATGCTATGGCTTGAGAAGTTGCTCTGGCCTTTACGGGCATCTTTCAAATTCGTTGGAATAGCCAATTGCTTAACTTTCATTGGCTTTGCTGCCGTTTCAACTTTGTGGATGGTTTGCTCTGCGTTCACCGCATGCTCTTCTTGGTAAGAAACTTGAGCCCAAGAGGCCACATCACTACGGCTGACAGTTAAGTCGGCAAGGGCTGTTGTAGAAAAAGCCAAAAGTGCTGCCGATATCATTAAACGATTCATTATCTTCTACCTGTGCACCCTAACATTCAGCAGAAAATTGCTGCGTTTCGATGGAGGAGATTATGTATCGCTTTAATCATTATGATAATGGGCCTATTGGTTAAATCACTTTTACCGATAGGCTAATAATCGTGCTGAGCTATACCTGTGTGCCAGCACGATGAATGAAAGAGGTGTCTATTTGGTAGGGTTGCCATGTTGCGAGTTGGCAATCTCTTCGCTGACCCAATGTAGCAACTGCTTGATAGCGCGGGATAATACTTGGTTCTGGCGTACGATGTAACCCAGGCTGGTGGTCGGGAAGTCGGGCAATGGAGTAATGGTACTTTTAAGGTTTAGCTTAGGATGCAGCGAAAAGGCCGGCACGATGGCAATGCCAAATCCCGCTTCGGCCCAATCGATTTGGGCGTCGACACTACCAACTTCCATCACTCGATATTTGGGCAGGTGCAAGCTTGGCAAGGCAAGATCAATCAGATCTCGGGTACGGGTATCGTGGCCCAGCAGGATCAATGTCGGTTCTTCGCCTGATGGCGTGATCTTTCCTTCTCTGGCCTGTTGTTGCCACTCATTCAAGCCATTTCCGAAAGCACACCAACGTATTTGGCGCAGTTCGGTAAAGTGCAGCGGCTGACTCTCCTTTTGTGCAATTACAAATCCCAAATCGGCTTTGGCACTCTTGACCAGCTCGGCTGCCTGGGTCGAGGTGGTGTTGAAAAGGGAAAGGTCGATACCGGGAAACTCTTGTTTGAATGATTGGAAGGGTTTGATTAGCAGTAGCCGGGAGATTATGTCACTGGCAGCAATGGAAAGAGTACCTTGAGATAAATCGTTGATGGCATTGAGATCAGATTGGCACACCTGCAGCTCTTGCAGGGTAGACTGGGCGCTTTGCAATAGGCGTTCACCGGCTTGGGTTAGGCGAAAAGGGTTGCGTTCGACTAACTTTACCCGAGTTGCTTGCTCTAACTGCTTGATGTGTAAGCTGACGTTAGGCTGGGTCATGTGCAGCTCTGACGCTGTTTTCCCGAAATGCTCCAATCGAGACAAAGTAACAAAGGTATTAAGCCAATTGAGATCTAGCATAAAGACACGCCTGTTGAACTGCTAAAGCCGAATAGCGCTATTCTACGCCCTTTGTCACAAAATCCCATATGAGATCCTTATTGGAGTTATAACGATTATTAATTTTTCTTATTAGCTTGCTCGCCTTAGCATAATCGCATCTTTGTTTGGGAGAGTTAATTATGTCGTCTATCGTTGTTGTTGGTGCTAACTGGGGTGATGAAGGCAAGGGCCGAATCGTTGATTTCCTTGCTGAGCAAGCCTCTGCAAGTATTCGTTTCCAAGGTGGTAATAATGCCGGCCACACTGTGGTTAATGACTTGGGAACCTTCAAGTTGCACCAGCTACCAAGCGGCGTATTTAACCCTGACTGCCTTGCGGTGCTAGGCCCTGGTATGGTTATCAGCCCTGAACCTCTATCTACCGAACTAGCCGAAGTGAAAGCTGCTGGGGTTAACGTTAACCTTTGCATTTCTGACCGTGCTACTTTGTGTCTTCCACTCCACGCTCTTGAAGATACCCTAGAAGAAGTTCGTTTGGGTGATGCGGCCTACGGTTCAACCCGTCAGGGCATAGCACCTGCTTACGGTGACCGCGTTATGAAGAAAGGCATCTTGGTTGGCTGGTTGAAGCAGCCTGAAGTTTTGTGTGAGCGTATTCAGTTCTGGATGGACTGGAAACTACCTCAGCTAAAAGCACTTTACCCAACTTTCGAATTCAGCCAGACCGCCCAAGAGATGACCGAATGGTTGCTGGAAGTCTCTGAACCTTGGCGCGATGCTATCTGCAACGTGACTTTGCCGCTAAAAGCACTACAGGCAGACGATCAGAACCTGCTTTTCGAAGCCCAGCTTGGTGCGGGTCGTGACTTGACTTACGGTGAGTACCCATGGACAACATCGTCTAACGTTGTCTCTATGTATGCCGGTATCGGTAGTGGCTTGCCAGCCCTTCGCCCAGAGCGCGTCATTGCGGTTGCCAAAGCATTTAGCTCATCGGTAGGTACCGGTACGCTGATCACAGCGATGGAAGAGCAAGATGCTTTCCGTGAAGCTGCGGGTGAGTTCGGTGCAACAACGGGCCGTCCACGCGACATGGGTTACTTCGATGCCGTAGCAACCAAGAATGGTGTTGAACTACAGGCCGCGACAGAAATTGCCCTGACAAAAGTCGACTGCCTAAGTGGCCTGAGCGATCTTAAAATCTGTGTTGCTTACGATGGTGACCACAGCGAGAACCCAATTTGGCCACAGACTGCTTCTCTAGCGCCTGTATACGAGCAGATGGAAGGCTGGAGCGAAGATATTACCGGTTGCCGCAAGTTCGAAGAGTTGCCAAAAGCCGCTCAAGCTTACGTGCTACGTATCGAAGAGCTAATGGGTGTACCGGTTAAAATGGTTTCTGTTGGCCCAGGCCGTGAACAGATGATCATGCGCTAATCCAGCTCTGATAAACCTTAATCAGATACAGAAAAGCCAGTACTCTCGGTACTGGCTTTTTGCTATTTATTGTTAATTAGGGGACAGTTCTGGGGTCATACCGGTGATTCGAACGAATCTGGCTTGAGGGTCAACACCGAGCAGCTGAGCTGGTTGACCATCGACTCGGCGGTATTTCCCATCAGGAAGCCTGCGATACCGGTGCGCGATAGCGACCCTAAAATGACCACATCGACACCTTTGGCTGACGCATACAGAGGCAGCACTTGACGCGCTTCCCCTTCAACAATTTCTATCCTGGTATTCACTGAGCTATCTTGGTGTGGCTCCAGCAGCAACTTCAAGCGCTCAATACGTTCGTTCCTCATCTTTTCAGACAGTTGCGCGATGTCATTGTCGTCGTAACCGCTCCATTTTCTTAGGTAGCCTTCCGAGTCAAGACGCCAGGCGTGACACAGTGTTAAGTCAGCACCGGTTATTTCGCAATATTCCAGTGCCAGCGCAATTAGCTTGGAATTAAAGTCCTGGTATTCGATGTTGCTGAGGTCGATGGCGGCGACCACTTGTTCGATAGGCTTGGAGTAGGAGCTGATCGACCAAATCGGTACTTCAGATTTGCGTATGATGTTTAAGGTATTGCGACCGCGCTGGCAGGCTTGCTTTTTGTCGTCTCTGGTCGAGTCAATGATCACCATGCTGGCCTGTGATGATTTGGCCTCTTTGATGATTTCGATATGCGGGATGCCGATTCTGACAAGGGTATTGAACGTAATATTCGGGTACTCGGCATTCAGTACTTCGACATAGTGATTAAGCTGTCTGTGGTAATACTTCTCTGCCTCGCCAATGATATTGACGGCCGTATTGGAATGTTTAGCGACCTCTTTAAGTTCGCATAATTCTTCAACTACGGTGAGCAGGGTAACTTGAGCAGAACAGCGATTGGCAAAGGCGAAAGCCTGGTGGAAGGAATCATTGAGCGGTTGCTCAGGAGCAATGGTAACCAATAGTCGATTGAGTTTCATATGTCCTCCTTAAACACGCAAAAAAGTTGTGGCTTTTACTTTAGTTTATAACGGCTGGTTATCGATTACCTGACCGGTTCATGTTTGGTAACAGAAATGCGCAATTATGAGACTGGTTTTGGGCGCTGGCTCAAATTGTAGCCCTATAACGAGGGTTTAGCCTCAGTTGTGAGCTGATTCAACATTGCCAACTTACATTAATTAGCAATGAAATTTCATAATAGAGCGCGCTTGGATGGTGCATGACAATATCTGTAAAAGGAGGGTTGTTATGCTAAATACAAATGATAGCTGTGTGTCGCAGTGGGGCGATTTTCGGTTATTTACGATTAGAAACCGTCATGGAGTAGAGGTTGATATTTCTGATTTGGGTGCATCGGTGATCAACTTTTTTGTCCATGACCGTTTTCATCGGAAAACCAATATAACTTTGGGGTATCACCGCCCTGAAGATTACATCGCCGGTCAGGCGTTTATCGGTGGAGTTGTTGGTCCTTGGGCAAACCGTATCGAATCCGGGCAGTACAAGGTAGATAATCAGGTAGTACAACTAGCACAAAATGAAGGAAGCAATCATCTTCACGGGGCATCTGTTGCGATCCATTTAAAGCGTTGGCAAGTTGTCATGCAAGCAGAGCAGGGAATTACGCTAAAGACGAGGGTGGTCAAAGGGGAAGCTGGCTATCCGGCGAATATAGATATCAGTGTGACTTACCGATTGACTGAGAATAATGAGTTAAGTATCCACTACAATGTTGAACCTGATGCTGTAGTACCATTGAATATGACTCATCATGCCTACTTCAACCTAAACGGTGGTGTGGAGAATATCCTCAGTCATATTTTGACCATTGATGCCGATGAATATTGGAAAATAGATCAAAATTCCATTCCAGTTTCACGCCAATGTGTTGCTAACTCTGCGATGGATTTTCGTCAGCCAAAACGTATTGGTGCGGCAAAGGCATTGGGTGATGAGCAGGTTGAAAAGGTGAATGGTTTTGACCATTGCTGGTGCTTGAATGGCGACGGCCTGAGGCCGGTAGCTTGGCTTTATGACAACAGTACTGGCATTGCTTTGGAGGTCAGTACTGATCAGCCGGGGATCCAATTCTATAGTGGCAATACGTTAGATGAACCTAAGGGTAGGGAGGGACATTATCGTCAATATGCTGGCCTTTGCCTCGAGACTCAATCTTACCCCAATCAAGTGAATATGGCTGATGCCAAATCAGTGCTTTATGGCCCGAATAAGCCGTATACCCACACTGCTATTTATCAAGTCATGGTTGAATAACCGTTAAGAACGTCATTGTCATGTGCAAAAGCCGACGAATTATAACTCGTCGGCTTTTTCTATTCGGTGTGCTAACGGTAAGTTCGGTGTTTACCCGTTTTATCGGGTAATGAACCAACCGGGCTCGGTGAAAGGTATTCATGTTGGCACTGGTTGCCGCAGGTCTTGCCTGGCTTGAAGGCAAACTTACCTTGCTTATTGGGCAAGGTGCCTGCTGGACTGGGGCTGGTATAGCTAAATTGGTTGTAACCGAATTCAATGTTGGCAACCTGATATAAACCTTGTTTGTTGGGTGTTGAGCCTATCGGGCTGTTACTGGTTGTGCTGTTGGCAAAAGCGAAATTACCGAATATTGCGACCGAAAAACATAGCCCTACTAATACACCTTTCGCCATGGTGAGCTCCTTATTGGTGGGGAAACCAAATAACATAATAGCTAAGTTTAGGTCGTTGAGTTTTGATTGTGTCTCTTGAATGAGAATCGGCGATAGAGCGCCAATTTTTGCATGGCTTGAGAAGGCCTGAGGTCATAAACTGCGATGGCTTGTAAAGGTTGTGATAACTAAAAAACATAAAACCCAGCGAATGCTGGGTTTTAATTTTAAAACTTCGATACTATTGGTTTACTACGCGTCATGTTCACGGTAGTAGAAGTAATCGAAGTCTGCTGGGCCGTTTTGGCCTGAGACATCAGCAGCAAACAGTGCCGCAAAAGAGCCTGTGAAACGGAAGATGTCCGGGCCGCCTTCATCAGAGAGGTACGTGCTGTTTAGTCGAGGACCAATATCATGCCACTGCTCGCCATCGAGTGAGTAGCTGAACTGGTACCATTGTTTGTCCAAGGTTAGGCGCATATATACTTTGCTGGCATCACCTACTGGGACTTCTTCACCAATCTCGCCGTAGCAATCATTGATGTTTGAAACGATCTTGAGCACCTTGTTGCCATCATCGTCTGCTGACAGCTTGAGGAAATAGTGGCCATTGCGTGCATAGTAGGCACATAGCCCTGCCATTTGTAGAGGCGTTTCTGGGTTGAACTCCAACGCTGTTTCAACCGAAGCGTAATGAGACTGGAAGCGGCGTGCGATCAAACTCTGCTCATAGCGCGAGTAGAGATAATGGCGGCCTTTCAGGCGCAGGAAGCCCGGGCGTTCTGTGAGTGAAATCCAAGACTCGTCAAAAGGTTCACGAAGAGATTGGTAATGAATATTGAAAGACTCACTATCAAAGTTATCAAGGTGGTTTTCTTCCGGCCAAGGGCATGGTGGCAGTTCAGGGGCTTGTACTTCGACAACCGGTGTCTTGCCCGTTACAACATAGGGCCAGCCATCGCGCCACTGCGCTTTTTGCAGTGCTGTTTCTCGGCCAAGAGTGGAAAAGCCGTTGCCGTATTTCGGGCCGAATTGGTAGCCTTCAGGATTTTTGACATGACGTCCGCATAAGTGGCTCAGATACCACTCTCCGGTTTGAGTCTCGACAAGGAAGCCATGACCTGCGCGCTGGAGCTCCGCATGCTCTTGGAAACGGGAGGTCAGAATTGGGTTGTCAGGGTGAACGTCATAAGGCCCCCAAACATTACGTGAGCGGGAAACTGTGACCGCATGGTTAACTTCCGTCCCGCCTTCTGCGGTGATGAGGTAGTAGTAACCGTCTTTCTTGAGAATTTGTGGACCTTCTGTGCCGCCTAGTTCTGTCCCTTTAAAGATGGTTTTTGCTTTGCCGACTAACTTGCCTTGTTCTGGATCGAATTCTTGAAGCACAATGCCATTGAAGAAATTACTGTCCTGTCGGCCGTCCCACACCATGTTGAGCATGTACTTCCTGCCATCATCATCATGGAACAGTGAAGGGTCAAAGCCATAATTTCCCAGCGGCATAGGATCGCTCCAAGGTCCTTCAATCTTGTCTGCTGTGACAACAAAGCTCGGTGTCGCCATCCAGTTACCACCACGGCATGAGTGGACATTGGAGAAGCATAGCCAGAACTTGCCGTCAGCATAGGTCAAAGCTGGAGCGTAAACACCTTCAGAGTTATCCATGCCCTTCATATCAAGCTGAGAGGTACGGGTTAGGGCGCGGCTTACTAGACGCCAGTTAACCAGATCTTTGGAATGGTGGATCTGAATGCCAGGGAACCATTCAAATGTTGAGGTCGCGATATAGTAATCATCGCCGACACGAATGATGGATGGATCCGGGTTAAAACCTTTTAGAACTGGGTTTTGAATGCTGTGGGTCATAGGTCTATCTCTCGTTGATATGGCAAGAGTAATGCAGAAAGGATTTCAGTGCCGTGAGTTGGCGCAAGGCCGGATGAATATCCGGCCTTGATGGGGTGCTTACTTGTACAGGAAGCTTGTTACCACGTTTTCCAGACGCTCTTGCTGGCCAGAAGCCGGCTTAGGCTGGATATCGTTTGTCAGTGCATGGTCTGCCAAAGAAGCCAGTGAGAAATCACCATTGATGATGTTCTTGCCAAGGTCTGTATTCCAACCTGCGTAGCGCTTGGCAACGTGTTGGCCTAGAACGTCGTTTTCGATCATCTTCGCTGCACGCTCTAGTGACAGTGCCATCACATCCATACCGCCAATGTGGCCATGGAATAAGTCTTCAAGGTCAATCGATGGGCGACGGACACGAGCATCGAAGTTGAAACCACCAGTTGTGAAACCGCCAGCTTTCAAGATTTCGTACATTACTAGCGTGTTTTCTTCAACGCTGTTCGGGAACTGGTCAGTATCCCAACCTAGCTGTGCATCACCACGGTTAGCATCGATTGAGCCGAATAGGCCAAGAGAGGTTGCAGTAGCAACTTCGTGGTGGAAGCTATGGCCAGCCAGTGTTGCGTGGTTTGCTTCAATGTTAACTTTGATTTCGTTCTCTAGGCCGAATTGCTTCAAGAAACCATATACAGTCGCTGTATCGTAGTCGTATTGGTGCTTGGTTGGCTCTTGTGGTTTTGGCTCGATAAGGATAGCGCCTTTGAAGCCAATCTTGTGTTTGTGCTCAACAACCATCTGCATCAAGCGGCCTAGCTGCTCGCGCTCTTGACGTAGGTCTGTGTTCAGTAGTGTTTCGTAACCTTCACGGCCACCCCATAGAACGTAGTTTTCACCGCCAAGGCGCTGGGTAGCGTTCATTGCATTGAAAACTTGAGTTGCCGCGTAGGCAAATACTTCAGGGTTCGGGTTGGTTGCCGCACCGTTCATGTAACGGGCATTTGAGAAGGCGTTAGCCGTACCCCATAGTAGTTTAAGGCCAGTTTCGTCTTGTTTACGCTCAAGGATATCAACCATTTGAGCGAAGTTGTTAACGTATTCTTTAAGGTTGCGACCTTCAGGAGCCACGTCTGTGTCGTGGAAACAGTAGAACGGAACGTTTAGTTTGGTGAAAAATTCAAAAGCAGCATCAGCTTTAACTTTTGCCATTTCCATTTCATCGCCAGCTTTTAGCCAAGCGTGGTCAAATGTACCTTCACCAAATACGTCAGAACCAGGCCAGCGGAAGTTGTGCCAGTAACAGGCTGCAAAACGCAGGTGATCTTTCATGGTCTTACCCAGAATAATACGCTCAGGGTCATAGTGACGGAATGCAAGAGGGTTAGTTGATTCTGGACCTTCGAATTGAACCTTATTCACGCTTTTAAAAAATTCAGTCATAGCCTTAATTCCAAAAAATAATTTGTGATTGCTTTCGGTGTATATAATTTTCATTTTTTGTCGTTGTCACAATTATGAAATTTCATTCCCAAATTCATTGATTTGTTTATTGTGCTATGGCTCTCGTTTTTAGCAGTGATTATTATCTGTATCGTTTTTAAGCTGTTGATTTTTAATGTTGGGGGCAAGGTTTTACGCGATTTAATTTGGCTTGGTTCACATTAAGTAAATTCCATAAAGGTATTACTATTTTGCATAAATTGAATAATATATCTTCATTGTAAAAATAGAAGGCAAGCGCAAATCTCGTACCCTGGAGTAAATAATGACTACGATAAAATTATCGGTTAAGGAAAAGATTGCATATGGCCTTGGAGACACAGGCTGTAATTTTGTCTGGCAAACCGTGATGCTATTTCTTGCCTATTTTTATACAGATATCTACGGCCTATCACCGGCGCATATGGGAACCATGTTCCTGCTCGTCCGTTTCATCGATGCCGTGACAGACCCAATAATGGGGTCAATTGTTGACCGAACCCGCACTAAATATGGCCGTTACCGTCCTTACTTGGCATGGATTGCCATCCCGTTTGGTATTGCCTGTACGCTGGCGTTTTACACCCCGGACTTTGGCCCAACGGGTAAAGTGGTTTATGCCTATGTGTCATATATCTTCCTGACACTTATGTATACCGCCATTAATGTCCCATATTGCGCGATGGCAAATGCGTTGACCAATGATTCAGATGAACGTACGTCACTACAGTCTTACCGTTTTGCGCTGAGCACAGCTGGTGGTCTGGTCGTGGCTATGGTTGCTTTGCCGTTAGTCGATATCATCGGTGGTGGTGATAAACAAGTGGGTTACCTTGGTGCAATGGCAGTGATGGGGCTAGGTGCTATTGCCTTGTTCTTTTTCAGCTTTGCCAATACCAAAGAGCGTTGCCTACCAGAGGAAAATGAAAAGCAGCAGTCTGTATGGGCTGATTTGAAAATCCTGTGGCAAAACACCCAATGGCGTGTGCTGTTCATTCTTAATGTGTTGCTTTTGACAGGTATCGTGCTGAAAGGTGCGTCGACCATGTACTATGTCAATACTGTAATGGGCCGCCCTGACATCGCTACCATGTTTATGGTAGCTGGTATGCTGGCGAACATTCTTGGTGCAATTGGCTCGGCACCTATTCTCGGCCGGTTTGACAAGGTTAAGACATATCGAGTGCTAATTGTCTTCTCTGGTTTACTATCCGCTCTACTGTTCCTGGTTGACCCTAGCAATGTTGCGATGGTGTTCACGTTAGTGATTATTCTAGGTGTGGTGCAAATGAGTACTACGCCACTGTTATGGAGCATGATGAGTGATGTGGTTGACTACGAGAAAACCCGTAGTAACCGCTCGCTAGGCGGCATGGTGTTCTCGACTAACCTATTTGCTATCAAGCTGGGTATTGCCATTGGTGGTGCCATGGTGGGCTGGATTCTGGCTGGCGTCGGTTATGTCGGCGGAGCTGAAACTCAAACAGAGCAGGCGATCACATGGATCAACCTACTGTATACCGTGATCCCAGGTGTTATGTTCGCTTCTCTGGCCCTAATTATGAGCTTCTACGAGCTTGACAGTGAAAAGCTACGTCAGATTAAAGCCCTGCTGACATTGGATAACAAAGAGCAGGAAGGCTTGACACCAAAGACACATAACGCGGAATTGGGTTAAGGAGGCTTGCTATGTTGTACAAAGATGCAATGGCTCCTGTAACGGAGCGAGTAAATGACCTTCTTAGCCGGATGTCGATAGAGGAAAAAATAGCCCAGCTACATGCTCAATGGTTATTTCTTGATGAGCATGGAAACCATCAAGAGCGTGAGTTAGAAATGTCAGGAGGTCAGCCCGCAAGGGCTGAGCTTCAATCCCGCTTGAAGGTTGGGCTTGGACAAATTACCCGCCCATTGGGTACTCATACGGTAGAAGCAGAACAAGGTGTTCGGGCATTGAACGCCCTGCAAAAGTTTCTTGTTGAAGAGACTCGATTGGGGATCCCGGCCCTGTCCCATGAAGAGTGCTTGGTTGGGTTGATGGTTAAGGGAGCAACACTCTTCCCTTCATCGCTGAACTATGGCCATACCTGGGATCCTGAATTGATAGAGCTAGCCGGACAGGCTATCGGTGATGAACTTCGTCAGGTTGGTGGGCATATTGGTTTGGCACCGGTGCTTGATGTATCTCGTGATGTCCGTTGGGGGCGCACAGAAGAAACATTAGGGGAAGACCCGTACCATGTCGGCTTGATAGCAACCCATTATGTCAGAGGGTTACAAGGTCCTAAAAGAGATGTGCTGGCTACACTCAAGCACTATGTCGGTCACTCATTTAGTGAAGGCGCCCGGAACCATGCCCCTGTCAATGTGGGTTATAAAACCCTGAACGATACCTTCATGTTACCGTTTGAGATGGCGGTGAAGCTCGCTAATGCAGGCTCAGTAATGCCGGCCTACCACGATATAGATAATACCCCATGCCATAGCTCGCACCATTTGTTAACCCAAGTGTTACGTGAAGAGTGGGGATTCGATGGGTTGGTGGTTGCCGATTATGGTGGTATCGACTTGCTCTGCGCCCACCACGGCGTAGCATCGGATCGCGCTGAAGCGGCAGCGATGGCCTTTAATGCTGGGCTAGATTGTGAACTGCCTGATGATCAATGTGCCCGTGACCTGGTCATGGCCATTGATAAAGGGCTTATCAGTGAAGCAAAAATCAATGAAATTGTTGCTCGTGTATTAACAGTTAAGTTTGAATTAGGGCTGTTTGAAAACCCATATGTTGAAGAAAAAGACATTGCACTCCAGCAGCAACGGACACGGGATATTGCTTACCGAGTTGCCTCTCAGTCGGTGGTATTGCTTGAGAACAACGGATTATTGCCGATAAAGAAAGAAAAGAAAATCGCAGTTATCGGCCCGACGGCGGATGATCAGCTCGCGCTCCTAGGGGGATACAGTTTTCCGATCCATCTGATCCTTGGCAATTTGGATGACAACAGCAAAGTATCGAAAACCTTGCTGGAAGCCTTCTGCGAGCGGTTTGGCGATGTGATTTATAGCCGGGGCTGCGATATTTTGACAGAGCGCCATGCCAATGCACCGGTCTTCCCCGGTGATGTCAACATGGCGGTCGGTCAGGAGATGTCCTCACCAGTATCCACTGATGAATCAATGATTGCTGCGGCGGTTGAACAGGCGAGAAATGCTGCAGTTGCTGTGGTCTGTGTTGGTGATTTGGCTGGCTTGTTCCAAACCGGGACGGTAGGGGAAGGCTCTGATTCTGATAGCCTTAATCTTCCTGGGGTGCAGCAACAATTGCTCGAAGCCGTGATTGCTACCCGCACTCCGACGGTTGTGATTATTACAGGTGGGCGCCCTTATTGTTTACAGGGTTTGGAGAATAAGGCTGCGGCCATTTTGTATGGTTGGGCGCCGGGTCAGGAAGGTGCAGATGCCATTGCTGATATAGTTGTCGGTAAGGTGAACCCTTCAGGGAGATTGACTTTATCCATTCCTAAAAATGCTGGAGCTGTCCCGTACTACTATAACCACAAACTCAAGAGCAGCGGTACGCCTATCGCCTATCACTTTGGTTCTAAATATAACTTTGGTTATGGTCTCACTTACACCGATTTCACTTATAGTGATTTGAAGTTGGTCAGTGAGCAGGTCCCCAACGACGGGATGATCGAGCTTTCTGTGACGATTACCAATACCGGTAAGCGTGAAGGTTGCGAAGTAGCACAGTTATATGTCCATGATAAATTGGCAAGTCAGGTCAGGCCGGTAAAAGAGCTAAAAGGCTTCTGCCGAGTCGAATTGGCACCAGGCGAAGCCAAACAGGTGTTCTTCACTTTGCCGGTTGATATGCTGAATTTCACCAATGACAAACAGCAACGTATTGTCGAGCCAGGTGAGTTTGAGTTGCTGGTGGGTAAGTCGAGTGCAGATATTCAACTTTCGACTGATGTCACCATCACTGGGGAAACTCGCATACTGCCGAGTCAGTGGAATATGGTTTGCCATGCAGAAACAGGAAAGGCCCTGATCTAAACCTCCTAATCAGTTCTGGTTAAAAATGAGTGCAAGAGCTAACTATTGACATAGTTAGCTCTTTTTTTATGACGAGCTCTGCAAACTCGGACTAGCTTAGCCCATCCCTGTCATTGCTTTACTGGGTGCTACCAAGGTTGCTTTCTACAATCACTATTCACCTAGGAGAGTAGACTTATTCGTCAGTAAAAGACTTATAGAGCAATCTAAGGGGGAGGTTTGTGGGAAACCCTATATAGGAGGGGAGGCTCGCTTATGGACAGGCAACAGTCATTGCTACTGACTGAAAGCGATAAAAAAGCCTATTGCTGGCACTTTGCAGCAATAGGCTTGTTCTTAGCGTGTCATACTAGGTTGTTATCTTGCAGCGACCACTGTCTCTGGCGATGTTTCCTCGGCTTGAGGCCATAAATTTTCCAGCTCTTCCAGTGATTTTCCCTTTGTTTCAGGCACATATTTATGAATGAACACTACCGTTACTACCCCCATTGCACCATACAGCCAGAATGGGAAGCCTCCGCTGAAGGTTTGGTATAACCAACTATCTTGGGCATTCATCATCGGGAATGTTTGCGAAACCACGTAGTTGGCAAGCCATTGGGCAAGTACCGCAATGGAAAGGGCTTTAGAGCGAACATTGTTTGGGAAGATTTCTGAAAGCAGTACCCAAGTCACAGGTCCAAGTGATAACGCGAAAGCGGCAATATACATTAAGACAAAGATAAGCAGGTAGCCACCGATAGCATCTAGATACGCAGCTGTTCCAATGGCGAGCATGCTGATTGCCATCATGAAAGCACCAATTATCATCAAAGGCTTTCGTCCGAATTTATCTACGGTAAAGATGGCAATAACGGTAAAGGTTAAATTAACTGCACCCACTAAAATTGTCTGTAATAAGGCAATATCAGTGGTTGATGAACTGAATGATTTTAGAATTGTCGGTGCGTAGTATAAAAATACATTAATACCGGTGACTTGCTGTAGAATACTGAGTGATATGCCAATAACTAGAATTGGGAAAACACCTTTTGATAATACACTAACCTGTTTTTTCTCTGCTAGTGAGTCTGTAATTTCTAGCCATTGTTTTTTGAAGTCATTACCAGAGGTAAAGCCCAGCAATAATCTCTTAGCTTCCTCCCTACGGCCTTGCATGGCCAACCAGCGAGGTGTTTCTGGAATAAAAAATAGCAAGATGAAAAATAAACCAGCAGGAATGGCCTCAGAGGCAAACATATAACGCCAACCTGTTTGGTTAAGCCACTGCTCAGTGCCAAGTAAAGCGATGCCATAGTTGACGAAATAGACCACCAACATACCGAATATAATCGCAAATTGGTTACAGGATACCAGACCACCTCGCTGTTTCGGTGGTGCAATTTCCGCAATGTACATGGGAGAGACCATTGAGGCAATACCAACCCCAACCCCACCGATAATGCGGAATGCAATGAATACCCAGTAGCTTTCTGGAATGGCAGAGCCGATAGCTGAAATGAAAAACAGTAGGGCTGCAATCAGGAGTGAGCCTCGGCGACCGTACTTAGTACTGAAGTTACCGGCGACGACAGCACCAATTACACACCCGAGAAGTGCAGATGCTGCAGCAAAACCTAATTGGGCGGGGGAAAGGTTGAAGTATATTTCGAGTGATTCAGTAGCACCTGAAATAACGGCTGTATCATAGCCGAAGAGTAAACCACCTAACGCAACCACGATAGTAATTAAGAGCACATTACTTTGAGGGATCATTATTATTCTCCATTTATTTAAGTCGCAATAATAGTACTTAAGTGAAACGGAATATTTTATTACGTTAGTTTGTAATGGTTTTATAAATACACTCTATTGTGATGTTATTCTCATATGTATAATTTGACTTGAAATCTAAAGTTTCAACGTTGTTAATATAGGTGGGTAATATAAATAAAGGCCACAATAAATAATTAAAGTGACCTTAATATTAGTTAATTAAAGAGGGCTTAGAGTTTAACGTTTCTGCTTAGTCGCGCTATCCATCCAAACCGCAAGCAGCAAAATGGCACCCTTCACAACATATTGCCAGAAAGTCGGGACGTCCATCATACTCATGCCGTTATCAAGCGAGGCCATGATGAATGCGCCGATGACAGCGCCAATCACCGTACCGACACCGCCGGCCATACTGGTGCCACCAATAACACAGGCGGCAATGGCATCCAGTTCGGCAATGTTACCGGCGGATGGAGAGCCTGCGCCAAGCCGTGAGCTGAGGATCAATGCCGCGACAGCCACCAGGAAGCCATTCATGGCATACACGGAGAGCTTGGTTTTTTCGACGTTGATGCCCGATAAACGGCTGGCCTCAATGTTGCCACCAATAGCGTAAATACGACGGCCAAAGGTTGTTTTGTTGGCAATGAACATTCCAATTACAAGCAAGCTGGCGAGAATCAATACAGGGGTGGGTACGCCACGGTAGTCATTGAGCATCACAATCATGCCAAGAACAGCAATACCGATAAGGCTATTTTTCAGCAAGCTTTGAGTCGTTGGTGGGTTTGGCAAATGATATTGTGCGCGAAGGCTATGCTGTTTCTTCTGCCAGCCAAAATAAACACTCAGTACGCCAACACCAATCATTAGGCCAAGCATATTGGGTAGGTAACTCTGGCCGATAATCCCCATGGCCTCTGAAGTCGGCGCAACGGTGGTGCCGTCTGTGATACCAATTAATATGCCACGGAAAGCAAGCATACCGGCAAGGGTAACGATGAAAGAAGGGACTTTGCGATAAGCTACCCACCAACCATTCCAGACGCCAAGCAGAAAGCCTGCACTCAGGGTCAGCACAATCGTTAGTGGTAGCGGTAGGTTGAACCATACATCAAGAATGGCAGCGGCACCGCCAAGTAGCCCCATCATTGACCCAACGGAAAGGTCTATTTCACCACTAATAATGACAAATACCATCCCGATAGCGAGGATGCCGGTGATCGATGTTTGCCTGAACAGGTTGGATATATTCCTCGGTGTCAGGTAACTCCAGTCAGTCATGATACTGAAGAAAATAGTGATGATGATGATGGCGGCTGCCATTACCAACATCTGTAAATTCGCTTTCTTGAAAAAATCGAGTATGAGCGTTGAGTTTTTCTGTGGTAACTGGGCGGTATGTTGTTCACTCATGCTGCTACTCCTTCAGATAGTGCACAATCCATAATGGCTTCTTGGGTCAGGTTGTCGTTGATTAAATTGCCTTTGATCTCTCCTTCATGCATGACAAGAACACGATCGCTGATCCCCAGTATTTCAGGTAGCTCAGAGGAAACCATGATGATACTGATCCCTTTGTTGACCAGGGCAAACATCAGTTTGTAGATCTCGTATTTTGCACCGACATCGATCCCGCGGGTGGGTTCGTCGAGGATCAGGATCTTTGGCTCGATGGCAAGGAAACGGGCCAAGATGGCTTTTTGTTGATTTCCCCCAGACAGGTTTCTGATAGCCAACTCGCTGCCAGAGGTTTTGACTTTGAGCTTATCAATTGAGGATTCGATTGATTGGGACTCTTTAGGGGTGTCCAGTACGCTGTAGGTAGCAAATGAATCTAATCCTGACAGCGAGATGTTGTGGCCTACTGACATAATAGGAATTATGCCGTGCCGTTTGCGATCTTCTGGCACCATGGCGATCCCGAGCTGCAAGGCTTGCTGGCTGCTGCCAATGCTTTCGTATTCTCCGTCAAGGCAAACGGAAATCGTTGATTTACCCTCGTAACTGCCGTAAAGGCATTGCATTAGCTCTGTGCGACCGGAGCCAACAAGCCCCGAGATCCCCAGAATTTCACCTTTGCGCAGTTCAAAACTGGCATTGTCCACCTTCTTGATATTGCTCGAAGATGTGTCCCAGGCCGTTGCGCCCGAAACTGTCAGGATCACATCACCTATGGGGTGAGGCTCGCGCGGAAACAGCTGCTTCATTTCGCGGCCGACCATCATGGTGATGATGTCGTCGGTGGTCATGTTTTTAGCTAGGCGTGTGCCTATATGCTTGCCGTCACGAATAACGCAGATGTGATCAGAGATAGCTTTGACTTCGGAAAGCTTGTGCGAAATATAAATGCAGCTGACGCCGTTGGCTTTGAGATCTTGCACGAGTGACAGAAGGATTTCGGTCTCCGATTCTGTCAGTGGTGCTGTCGGCTCATCGAGCACCAGTAGTTTCGCATTCTTGGACAAAGCCTTGGCGATTTCAACTAACTGCTGTTGGCCGACACCCAGATCACCGACTCGGGTACTCGGGGATACCGCAAGTTTGACTTGCTTGAGCAGTTTCTCTGTTTCGAGGTACATGGTGGTAAAGTCGAGCACGCCGAAGTGGCTCATTTCCGCACCAAGAAACAGGTTTTCCATGATGCTAAGTTCTTTGACCAGGGTAAGCTCCTGGTGGATGATAGCAATGCCTAGTGCTTCAGTTTCTTTAATGCTGGTGGCTGTCAGAGGCTGTCCTTCGAATGTGATTTCCCCTTCGAACTCCCCTTGTGGGTAGATAGCACAGAGCACTTTCATCAGGGTCGACTTGCCTGAACCATTTTCACCACAAAGCGACAGGATCTCGCCCTTTTGCAGGGTAATACTGACGCCATCGAGTGCTTTGACGGGGCCAAAGCGTTTTATAATGTTTTTCATTTCTAGCAGGGTAGACATGGGCAGACTCCGTTGCGACAGCCCCATTGCTGGGGCTGTATGTACCTTACTGTTGGTATACGTCTTTTTCAGCGTGGAACTTATCAGCTATGACGGTTTTGCTAATATTGGCTTTGTTGACCACGATAGGCTCAAGCAGGAATGAAGGGACTTCTTTCATGCCGTTGTTGAGTGTCGCGTTGCTGTCTGGGGTATTGTTGTTGCCAAGCTCCACAGCAATTTCAGCCGCACGGTCGGCAAGAATGGTAATAGGCTTGTAGACAGTCATGGTTTGGGTGCCCGCAACAATGCGGCGGACCGCCGCAAGATCAGCGTCTTGGCCAGAAATCGACACTTTGCCAGCTAGCCCCTGTGCTTCCAGTGCCTGGATGGCACCACCTGCTGTAGAGTCATTCGATGCAACAACAACATCAATATTGTTGTTGTTGGCAGTTAGGGCATTTTCCATGATCTTAAGAGCGTTTTCGGCCAACCATGAGTCTACCCATTGATCACCAACAACCTTGATGTCGCCACTGTCGATTTTCGACTGCAGTACATTCATCTGACCCTGGCGGAACAGCTTGGCGTTGTTGTCTGTTGGCGCACCACCCATCAGGAAGTAGTTTCCGTTTGGTGTCTCTTCAAGCATTGCTTGGGCTTGCATCTCGCCGACTTTCTCATTGTCGAATGAAAGGTAAAAGTCGAGGTCGGCATTGTTGATCAGGCGATCGTAGGCCAATACCTTAATGCCATCCCTTTTCGCCTCGCGGATCACGTTGGTCAGTACTTCCCCGTTGTAAGGAATGATGACCAGTACATCGACGCCGCGGGAAATCATATTTTCGATTTGGGCGATTTGGGTCTGCTCATTACCGTTAGCAGACTGGACGTAAACTTTAGCTCCTAGTGATTCAGCTTTATTAACAAAAATATCTCGGTCTTTCTGCCAGCGTTCCAGCCTCAGGTCATCGATCGCCATTCCGATTGTGACCGTTTTTGCCAAGGCAGAGGCACTCAATAAACTCACCGATAGTGCACAGAGCAGGGTGATGATCTTCTTCATGAAAAGTCCCTTATTTTTCTATTTTTAACATGGATAAAAACGTTATTGCATAGACTAATTTAGGGAATTGAGGGGGGCTTTCCATGACGGGATTTATTATAAGATTTACGTTATTTAGTTTTTAATTGGGAGTGTGATGGTTGTATATAAATTGGCCAAAAAAGCGTGTCGGGTATCACAATCCATTTTTGCATTAATGGTAAGTAAGAAAATCAGAACTGCAGAAATTAGAAAGACCACCAAGGTGGCCTTTATCTGTGGGTTAACCAGAAAACTAACTGAAATTAACTAAACGTTGGTGAAGAGAATCTTTTAATTCCGCTCTCTGGTGCTTAAGCTCATGCATTGCGCCATCATCAATTGGCGAGCCGCTGAGTTCTAGCTCGCGGATTTCTTTATCTAAGGAATCGTATTTCAAGGCGTCTTTGGCAAACACCTCATTGCTTGCGGATAAGTTGAAAATAGTATCTTTGAACTGCGGGAACTCACTGACTAGTGAGTGATCTTCTCCTAACATACAACCTCCTAAACCAACCAAAATAGTGACTCTCGGGCTAATTGCACCATATATGATAGCAGCTTTGGCAGTATCGACCTGACTAACCTGTAAAAAGTAGATGAAAGTACGAATAAACTCTTTGAACCAATAACTTGATCACTTTTTCACTACCGCAGAACTGTTCTGGGTTTGTCTTGTCAGCAATCAAACTAGAGACTATCGATGGGAAGTTTATGGGTGTTCTTTATTTCTTTAATCGCAATGCTTGAGTGGATAGAGGACACATGAGGAATACACCTGAGTTTGGACACTCGCTCGTAATACTGCTCCAGATCTTTTGCAATGACCTGAACGACATAGTCAGACTCGCCTGCGATACAAAAGCACATTAACACCCAATCAAGCTGTTCTATCTCTTTTTCAAACTCTTCTGTGTCTTCAAGGTGGTGGCTATCAAGTTGGATTTGGCTGAAGCCTATAACGGAGAGGTCAAACGCCTCCTTGTTGAGAAGGGCACCGTAGCCATTGATATAACCCTCATTTTCAAGCTTTTTCCACCTGCGCCAGCATGGTGTTTCGCTGAGGTTTACTTTTTCAGCCAGTTCACCCACGGTGATCTTGCAGTCTGACTGCAAGGTATTGAGGATGTCTATATCAACCCTTGATAGTGCTAAGGAAGGATTTTTCATTTTTAACCTGATATTTGAAATGATATTTCTTATCTATAGAGAAATCGAGGTGAGATAGCAATGTTCTTGCCGTTATAGCGTGAAACAATACCCATAAATTATGAATAATTAGTGGCCTTTCAAACCGCTGTACATCGCAAGGTTGTTAAATCGCAATAGCTAGGCAGGAGGCTTACAATGGTTGAGTTATATACATTGGTTGCCATTACGTTGGTAACTGTTATTACGCCTGGTCCAGATTTTTTGATCGTAGTGAGAAATACCATTGTGGGTTCAAGGCGGGCTGGTTTCAAAACGGCTTGTGGCGTGTCGACCGCAATATGGGTTCATATTGGCTATTCAATTGTTATTGTGAGTGCCGCGTCATCACAGTCGGTGTGGGTAATGGAGGCGATGAAATATTTAGGTGCGGCTTATCTGTTTTATCTTGGTGTTAAAGCGCTGGCAAGTGACAGCAAAGATCGACAAACGGCAACAGATAAAGCTATTTCCAGTCACTACTGGCGGCAAGGTTTTATCAATAATATCTTAAACCCAAAGGCCACATTGTTCTTCTTGAGTGTATTTAGCCAAGTCATATCGCCCGATACGGAGTTTATGGTTCAACTGGGGTATGGGGTCGTTATCACGCTGATCTGTTTATGCTGGTTCTCTCTGGTGATTTTTCTTCTGACTGTGCCAGTGTTGACACCTTGGTTGGATAAGGTGATCTCGCCAATTGAAAAAGGGGCGGGCGTGCTATTCATTGGCTTTGCTGTGACGGTTGTGATCTAGCCTGGCCTCCGAAGGAGGCCGAAGACAGACTTAGCCGGCTGTGACGATCAACCCCAGCGGCTCAAGCAATTGCTCTTGCTGCCAATCACAAATCATGACGCCTTTTAGGCTAACGCGCCGAGGGTCAAGCCCGTTGAGATCAACATGGCACAGGTTGCACTCTTCGATATCAAACTGTCCCCAACTTTCGGCTGAGAACTCGCCTCGACTGAGATCTGAACCCTTGAGTGACGCACCGAGCAAATTGGCACCTATCCAGCGGTTTTCAAATAACTCGCATTGCTCCAGTTTCTGGTTTTCTAGGTTGGCATAAGCGAGGTTGCTAGCCGATATATAGGCTGAGCAAAAGTAATTGTTTGCGGTCAGATAGTTGGCAAAACTGGCTTGGGAGAAGTTGGCCCCTTTCAGGTTACAGGCGCGAAATTCGATAGCAAAACACTGGGCGCCGCGGAAGTTGGCCATACTGAGGTCACAGTCTTTGAAACTGGCTTCTTTGAGTTTGGCAAATTCGAAACGGCAACCTTCGACCTCCCCGCGCTCGATAAATTGGCAATTGATGAACTCGGCCTCGTTCAAATTGGTTCTGCTGAAATTGCAGCGGATAAAGGTACAGTTTTCGAACTTGCTGTATTCAAAGTTTTGCTCTGAAAAATCGTGGTCGAGATAGGTTTGGTCTTTCATTGGAAATGCCGTCATTTGTCGTTTTGATGAGGGCAGATTACAGGTAAAACCGGTTGAAAAGCCAGCTAAAAAACAAGTGAAACACTAAGTTTTTTAACTGTACTGAAATGTCAAAAATAAAGGGGTAAATTAGCGATTTCACAGCCTTTTGTTGTTTCAGTTGTTGGCGGTGTTGATATTTGAAATAATTCCCTCTATGGCGCCCTCAGGGGTTAATTTTTCGCCTCTTAAATTCATCCTTTATTGGAGAGAAGAAGCCCAGCATCGGCTGGACTTTTGAGAGTATATTTGCTCTTTGATCTGTTCTTTAAGCTTTTCCTTAACTGAGGGTAAATTTCTCAACATCGGCTTGGTTTTGTTTAGCCAGGGCTTTGAGATCTTCACAGTAGCTTTTACTGGTTTCACTGAGTTGGGTAATTTCCAGCGCACCTTGGTTAAGGTTGTGAATGTTGTCTAACAGCGACTTGCTGGCAAGGCTCTGTTGCTCAGTCGCACAACTTACCTGGGTGCTCATTTCATGGACCAAATCTACATCTGACAGCAGTCTGTCATAAATCAGGCAAACGGCTTCGGCTTCGTGGGTGCTGTCTTTGACGGCGTGTACGCACTCCTGAACCTGGGTCACGACGTTTTCAATGCCTTTGTTGAGATCGCTGATGGTGGACTCGATGTTATTGGTTGAGCTGCGGGTTTGTTCGGCCAGTAGCCTCACTTCATTGGCGACCACGGCGAAGCCTTTGCCATGAGTGCCAGCCCTTGCCGCCTCGATGGCCGCATTTAGGGCAAGAAGGTTCGTCTGATCTGAAATCTTGCTGATGAGCTGTAAAATGTCGCCCACTTTTTTATTTTGTCCCAGCAATACTTCAATTTGTTGATTACACCGGGTGAGCTTTGCTTCTAATGAAGAAATTGACTGAATATTCGATTGAGAGGCAACCTGAGATTGCTGGCTGTTTGTTTGGGTTGATAGCACAATGCTTTGTGTTTTTGATGCCAGCCGGGCGACCTCTTCAATTGTTGTTGTCATCTGTTCCATCGCTGCAGTCATATCGGTGACATTGCTTGATTGCTGCTGGCTTATTGCCAATGTAAATCCTGCCTGCTCCATAACCGATTGGGTTTTGTCAGCCACATTGTCAGCACTAGCTTTGATGGATGAGACGGTTTCCCTAAGTGCTTTTTTTACGTTATTTGTTTGTTGTCCTATTTGGCCAAATTCATCTTGGCTATGGGGGAGCTCTTTCCCATTTAACTGCTTGTCTGACAGTTGGACCAGTGCCAAGAGCAAGGTATTTATTGAACGTTTAATCTTCAAGGTTATCGAGGCACTGAAAATTATCGCAATAACTAAGCTGATGATAAATAAAATGAGTATCTGCTGAGACGCTGCCGATGCCGCCTCTTGCGAGCGTTGGTTCACTAAGTGGATAGATGAAACAAGTATGCTCTCAATTTCTTCCATCAGTATGCTAAGCGATTCGTGACTTTCGTGGAAGGATTCTAGCTGCTGATACGCAATGCTTTCCTGCTCCAGTTTTGTGAAATGCTGATGAAGAACCCCTCTTTCATTTTCAACAGCGAAGAATATCGGTGACAGTAACTTTTCGATGGCCTGTAAATCATCAGTGTTTCTTTCAGAAAGCTGTTTTATTTTACGCTGCAGCATGCGTATATGCCGATCGAGGTTCGACTTGATTATCCATGCTTCGTCCAATGTGTTTTGTAACAGAATCCGGTGTATTAAGCGGTCGGCAGATTCGGTATGAAAGAGTAAAAATGTCAGATCTCTATGTTGAATATCCTGGGTTGCCGCTATTTTTGATAAGTCATTTTTTATCTGGGCAGATTTTAGCTCATAATTCAGAGCACTACTTTGGGCAATGATTGAGGCAGACGCACTGTTTTCTTTTGCCTCTATCTGGGCAGAGATGATAGGGGAAAAAGATTGAAGGATATAGATAAATTCAGTTTTTTGATCCTCATCCAATAAAAGAAGAATATTAGACAAATGATCGCTATCCAACATGTTTTCTAGCTGGTTTGTACTGGTTTCAATATCATTGATACTCACCAATGAGGTTGGGGTAGTAGCTTCTGAAGCATTTCTCAATGAAGTGTTGGGTGAATATACTAATGCTAAGTTTGCGGTTTCAAGAATCAATTTATTGAGATTGGAAAAGTATCTCAATGGATTCACGGTACTGATTTCAGTTTGTTCGATAACTTCGATGAGAT
>NZ_JACSOF010000102.1:0-24142 GCF_014349205.1 Photobacterium sp. BZF1 | reverse complement strand
GTTCCGGCCTAACCCGCCGTAAACTTGATGATGCGATTTCCCGAATGGAAGCTAACGGCCATCAATTTACAAAGAATAATGCCAACCACTATTCTATTAGTCTGGAAGAAGCCCATCAGTTGATGGAAGCGACCAAAAAGCCTGCTTTTTACGAGCGTGAAGGTGCCGGTCGTAAACCATGGATTGTTAATGTCCAGAACCAGAAAGGTGGTACGGGCAAGTCGATGACAGCAGTTCACCTTGCTGCGTGTTTGGCGCTTGATTTGGATAAGCGTTACCGTATCTGTTTGATTGACCTTGATCCTCAGGGGTCATTACGTCTATTCCTTAATCCGCAGATCAGTGTGGGTGACCAGGAAACCATCTATTCCGCCGTCGATGTGATGTTGGAAAATGTGCCTGAGGGGCAGGAAATTGACAAAGAATTCCTGATGGGGAATGTCGTCATGCCTACCCAGTACCCTAATTTGAAAACCATTGCAGCTTTCCCTGAAGATGCGATGTTTAATGCTGATGCATGGCAGGACCTAGCAGAAAACCAAGACTTGAATATCGTTCGCTTGCTGAAAGAAAAAGTGATCGACCCGATTGCTGACGAGTTCGATATCATCATGATTGATACCGGCCCGCACATTGATCCATTGGTTTGGAACGCTATGTATGCCTCTAATGCCTTGATCATTCCATGTGCTGCCAAGCGTCTTGACTGGGCTTCAACGGTTAACTTTTTCCAGCATTTACCGACAGTTTACGAGATGTTCCCCGAAGATTGGCACGGTTTGGAGTTTATCCGCCTGATGCCAACTATGTTTGAGGATGACAACAAGAAGCAAGTATCGGTACTGACCGAAATGAATTACCTGCTTCGAGATCAAGTCATGATGGCAACGGTGCCGCGTAGCCGTGCTTTCGAGACTTGTGCCGATACCTACAGCACTGTGTTCGACCTAACGGCAGCCGAATTTGAAGGGGGTAAGAAAACCCTTTCGACAGCGCAAGAAGCGATCCAACGTGTTGGCCTTGAGTTAGAGCGTGTGATGCACTCTCACTGGGCTAACCTGAACCGGGAGTAATTAACGGATGGCGATTAAAACCAAAGATCTGAATGCGCGCTTGTTCGGCAAAGCGGACAAGCGGCGAGCGACTACGCCGACGGAAGCCCAGACAGCCGCCCGCGACAAGGCGTCGGTGATTGAACTGGCTGTTGCCGGCGAGGAAACCGTTGCGTTTGAATTGGTTAAAATCCAGGCCAATCAGGTTGCTGAGAAAACACGTGTTTTTGCTGAAAATGCCCGTGAGCAGGCCTTCCTGAACGAACATGCACTGGCTGATATCCTTAATACGCTCAAAGATCGTGGTCAACAATACCCTGCAGTGGGCCGCTGGCTGGATGATGGCAGGATTGAAGTCCTTGACGGTAGCCGCCGTCGCATGTCGTGTATCCTGGCCGAGAAAGATTTCCTTATCTATGTCGGTAAAGGGATTAACAGCGAACATGCCAAGTTCTTGTCTGATGTGGCAAATGCACATAAACCGTTATCGCTTTTCGAGCGCGGTAAGGAAATGCAGGCATTGCTTGATGCTGGCAAAGTCGCTGATCAAAAAGAATTGGCGAAATACTGCCAGTGCAGCGAAGCCTTAGTCAGTGGTGCGTTGAAAGCCGCTTCATTGCCAATGGAACTTCTGATGGCTTACCCAAGTGTGGGTGAACTGGGCCGTCCGACTATCGTCAAATTGCACCGTTTGTTCTTTGGCCTTAGCAAGGATCAGCAAAAGTTGTTCGTCAGCGAGATCTCATCTGGTGATGAGGCGATGTGGAAGAGTATTGATGCCTCAGGCATTACCCGTATTACCCGCGAAGTGACGGGCAAACTTGAGCAGATCGGTGAAACCCTGCAACCTAAAGTGGAAGTAGAGAAGCCGAAACCTCAAGATTTGATCAAAGGTAAGATCAGCTATCTGCGTGATGGCGATAAGCTTCAACTCAAATTGAAGAAACTGACTGAACGACAGGCAGATGAAATCCTCTCTTATCTGGCTGATTACCTGAAATAGTGGCTTTTGCCTTCCACCGTTTGGCTGGCTTGAATCAAGCCAGTTGGTAATTTGATTGTAAACCACGCTCAAGGGCGTGGTTTTTTTTCGCACCGCTATCGGCATATTGGTATTATCAAATTGTTGTTTGCCATTGAGTCATAGCATGTCCCAACTTTCTCTTTTTTGCCGTAAGCTCGCCGAGCGTGCGGCCCAACAAAATATCCGCCACCTTGTTGTCGCCAAGGGCGGTAAGGCGTGGTCGGAAAAAGTGGTTGAAGCCTTCAGCCAGCACTATGCTGATAAACTTTTCTGCGGCGAGCCATTGTTTGATGGCCTCGAAACTATTCCCTTCAAAAAAGCCAAGTTGTGGTTGGGCAGAGAATGCCAGATGCTCACAATCAATGGCCATCACGGTATTGATGCGCAAGCTTTAGGTGCCCTGTCTGGTACCGTTGTTGGTGGTGGGGTTCTATTACTCTTATTGCCTGATGAATGGTTTGAGCAAACTGACTCTCACTTCTGCCAGCGTCTTAAGTATCTTTTGCAGCATAACAGCGTTGTTTGGTTGGAGGCCGAGCAACCTTTACCCTCATTACCGGATGTCGATTGTGTGCCGGCGGCGATGGGCAATGAAGCAAAATTAATGGCGTCAGAAGTTGTTACTTTACCTTTTGGCGCGTTGACGGCTTGCCAGGTTGGTGCAGTGGAGGCTATCCGCAAAGTCGTCACGGGGCACCGCAAACGACCATTGGTGTTAACCGCAGATCGCGGGCGAGGAAAATCAGCAGCCCTTGGTTTGGCTGCTGCCAGTTTGTTAGCCGAACGCGATATCAACATCGTCGTCACTGCGCCTTCATACCTTGCTAGTCAAACCGTTTTCCAGCATGTCGCCGAGCAGTTTGGTTTGGCTTTTGCCGATCAAAAACGGCTCGAGGTTGGTAAAGGATGTATCGAATTTATCGCACCGGACGCACTATTGACCGGGCTTCCATCTGCTGATGTGGTGTTTGTTGATGAAGCCGCAGCCATCCCTTCACCGGTACTCCAATCTTTGTTGGCGACTTTTAATCGTTTAGTTTTTTCCAGTACGGTTCATGGCTATGAGGGCACAGGTCGTGGTTTTGCGGTAAAGTTCCGCCAGCAACTGGACTGTGTCATGCCTCAGTGGCGTAGCTTTGAGATGAAGCAAGCCATCCGTTGGGCTGATAACGATCCGTTGGAAAAATGGATATTCAATACTCTGCTGCTGGACGCTGAGATTGCAACCACCGGGCTTGATCCAGCTACTGCAAGTTATGAATACCTAGATAAAGCTCAGCTACTAAGTTCACCGATTTTATTGTCTTCACTCTTTGGTTTGCTGGTCAATGCCCATTACCAGACTTCACCAGCAGACTTGGTGAATTTGCTCGACGATGATGCCTTGCACATTTGGCTTTGCCGCAATGGCGACAACGTACTTGGCTGTTGTTTAATCGTTGACGAAGGTGGTTTTGGCGAAGAGCTTGCGGAGCAAGTTTTACTTGGTAAACGAAGACCGCGGGGCCACCTTCTTGCCCAATCTCTTGCTGCTCACCTCGGTATTGTTGAAGGGGCCGTTCAACGTTCAGGCCGCATCCTCCGTATTGCGGTCCATCCTGATTTTCAACAACAAGGAATTGGCCAGCAACTGTTAGCGTCTGTTCGAGGGTGGGCATCATCACGTTATGATTTTCTTGGGACCAGCTTTGGATATGTGCCAGAGCTTTTGTCTTTTTGGCAGCGTGCAGGTTACCAGCCAGTTCGTCTTGGATTACAGAAGGATGCTGCAAGTGGCTATCCTTCACTGATGTGTGTACTACCCATTAGTGATGGTGGTCAGCTTTGGTTTCCTAAAGCCAGGGTATTATTTGCTGCAGGGTTAATGGCGAATGCCTGCGAAGCGTTCAAAGGGATGCCGACCGATGAGCTTCTGCCTCTTTTGATCGAAGCGACTTCTCTCCATCCTATCCCCACATCATTGCCGAGTGAGTGGATTGAACAGCAGTTGCATTTATTTGGTGTTGGTGGGTTGGGATATGCGTTAGTGCTGCCAGCTTTGCAACAGTATGTGTGGCAACGTCTGGTAAGCTCAACGGACCTATCACAGCTTTCATCTTTGGACTTGGTTGTTGCTAAGGTCATCCAACGTAAACCTTGGGGCGATATAGTTACCCAATTCAAATTGACCGGTCGTAAGCAAGCCGAGCAAGCGCTGCGTGATATTGTCAGTGCTGATCTACAGAATAATTCTTTAGCAAGGAGCGAGTAATGAAATTTGTTGTCGATACCCATAGCCATACTGTTTCAAGTGGGCATGCCTACAGTACGGTATTGGAAAATGCAGCGGCTGCAGCAGAGAAAGGCCTGCAATTATTATGTGTGACCGACCATGCCTCATCAATGCCTGGCGCCCCTCATTTTTGGCACTTTGCCAATCAGAAGGTTCTACCCCGATTCCTGCATGGGGTTGGGATCTTACGTGGTGTCGAAGCAAATATCATGAACACTGACGGGGAGATTGATATCTTGCCTAAAGTTGAAGAAAACTTGGATTGGATCCTAGCCAGTTTTCATGAACCCGTTTTTAATCCGTCATCCCGCGAAGCGCATACACAAGCTTTGCTCAATGTGATTCACTCCGGACGTGTCGATGCCCTGGGACATTTAGGGAATCCCAATTTTGATTTTGATTTCGAACAGGTGTTAGCAGCAGCGGCCGATGCCAATGTTTTGATCGAGATAAATAACTCTTCTCTGTCGGGGTCCCGGGTTGGTAGCCAACCTCGTTGTGAGCGCATCGCCGAGATAGGTAAAGAAGTTGGTGTTAAATTTACCACCGGGTCTGATGCTCATTTCGCTTATGATGTTGGCAAGTTTGATTCTGCGTTGGCGTTGTTTGAGAAAGCCAAAGTTGATGAATCGAGTATTGTCACGACAAGTGCTTCACGATTCTTGGATTTCCTGCATCGACGAGGGCGTGCACCAATTAGTGAATTTCAGCCATTAAGATAAGCTGATTTACACTGTAAATTTCAGTACTGATTATTTCACGAAAGGCAGCGTTGGCTGCCTTTTTTTATTGTTGGAATTTACACTGTAAATCCTACCTATGAGACTAATGTGATCTAAATTTGAATTAGTTTGTCTTGTTGACTACGGTTATATAATCCCCGCAATATTTGTGGCTTGCTAGGGAAGCAACTTACCTAGCTGCTTGCTCGTAGTGACAGTCACAAAATAATAATAAGGAGAGAGCATGAGTTTAGTTAAAGAATTATCCCCTGCGCTAAAAGAATTGTTTCATCCCTCCCTTTATAACAACGATGCCAGCGTTGAAAGATGCTTTTCTGTTGGACGAGGAGGTATCGCTGGCCGGCTATATGGACACTTACTCAGCTGTGGCGAAAATATTGATAGTCATGACTCGGGTGTCAAGGTAACGGCTAACCGTCTTAGCCGCCAGTGTATCTATATTGAATCGTCTGCGTTGCTCCCGCTAACCGCTTGTTATCAGCTTTATCTGCAACCGGTAGGAAGGCTAGAGGGGTTCCTGCGCAAAGATACCATCTCGGTGAACAAGAAGCATCCCTCATACCATAGCTACATCTTTGTGACAGATAGTTGGCTCACCGAGCAACAGATTAAAGCAATTGCTCTAGTCTGATCTGTCTTCAATTTCTTGCAATAATCCATATGCAATCTATTGTTTATGATAATGCGATAGACTTTTTTCAGATAAAATTGTGACTTAACAAATACTTGGTAACGGTTTCGTTACTGTACTATTGAGGAGCTACATTACGTTTAGTGTTCGCTAATAGCAGTTAGAAGGAGTTGATATGGCAGAACTTTTTCTGCGTATCTCTGATGATGGACAATCAGTGTTATTCGCGGCGCCCCCCAGCCAAGAATCGGTTCCTACAAGGGCGCTGTTACTTGAACAGCTTCATCGCCTTGGGGCTGGGGCATTTTACCTCTATGAAAAAGCAATAGACTCTGCATTAGCAGCAACGTCCCCAGAGCAACAACTGGAAGCCGAGATTGCTTCAATAGACCCTATTGTTATCGCCGAAAGACGCGATGCGAGCTTGGTGGTTAAGGCAGACCCCGATTTTATGCGTGCCTCTATTACCGTTATTGGACCTTTTGGCGGTAATCCTCTGACCGGGGCTGATATTCTTGAAGCCCTCAAGCAAAACCGCATTGTTAAAGGCATCCGTAAAACTCAGCTTCACCAACTGCTTGAAAAAACACAACAGTTGGCACCCGGAGAAAAACTTACCCTTCCTATTGCCTTTGGCCGCTTGCCAGAACATGGGCGTGACGCGCGTTTTGAACCTTTAGTTGAAGATGCCAGCCACCGTATACTCAAGCCTAAACTTGGCGATGATGGCAAGGTCGATATGCTTGATTTGGGTGAGCTAATTACGGTAAAAGTCGGTCAGCCATTGCTGAAACGTATTCCTGCTACAGAAGGCGTACCGGGTTTTACTGTTCAGGGGAAAGCTTTAGCGGCCAAGCCTGGTAAAGACAGTGAATTTCAACCGGGTGAAGGCACGATGATAAGTGATCAAGACCCAAACCTTTTACTGGCTGAACAGTCAGGGATCCCCGTACGTAAAGGCAGGGGGATGCAGGTTGATGAAGCATTGACCTTGAAGGGGGTAAATGTTGCTACGGGGCACATTCATTTCGATGGCAGCATATTAATAACCGGCGATGTAACGCCCGGTATGCGTGTTTCTGCCACAGGGAATATTACGGTAGCCGGCTTCGTTGAACTGGCCGAGCTGAAAGCGGGAGGTGATATTTCCATAATAAAAGGGATAATCGGACGTAAACAACAGGACGCCAAGCTAGCGTGTAAGGTCGAAGCCAAAGGTAATGTGACCAGTAAATTTGCCCAGTTCGCAGAAATCTCTTGTGGTCAGAACGCGCAGTTTACCCTTCATGTCCTCCACTGTGTGATCCGAGCCGAAGGTGAAGTCGTGGTGATGGATCAGTTCAAGCGTCAGGGGACGCTGAGTGGCGGTGTCACTGAAGCGGGGTACAGTATCCGTACCGTGAACCTCGGTGCCCTTGCAGGTATCCCTACCGTGGTCAATGCGTTTACCAAGTTTGAATACCTTCAGCAGCAAGTGCAGGACAAACATCGAGATTATCAAATAGAACTTCAGAATGTTGAGAAGATACGGCAAGCACAGCTTAAGTTACTCAAACTGCCAGAACATAAGCGTCCAATCGAATTAAGTGAGCGCATTCAGAGTGCTGCTGAACAGCATAAATCGCAAATAACGTATTTAGAAACGGATTACCAGCAACTCCGTGATGAATATGAAGAGCTGAAAACCAGGGTCACGATTACTGCCTTTAATCGATTGTATTCTGGTGTGCAGAGCCAGCTTGAAAAAGAGAAGCTAGTGATAGATCAAGATCACGGCCCTTGCAAACTCCATATTACAGAGCAGGTTTTCCAGTGCTCACCGCTGTAATGGATTGTGCTGATTTACAGTGTAAATTAAATTTACACTGTAAATCACCTTCCAGCATTCAGTTAATCCTACCGTCAATCTAATCAAAAAAGCTAATGGTCTGCTAAGAGGGGACGTTGTGTGGCTTGTTTATCCCTTTGCTTCTGCTCGGTGTAAAAACCTTGGAAACCACTCACAAATAAGTCTGATAACCTTTCGAGCTGCGTTTCTGTCTCTACCCGGGTGGCAATCGTCATGATATTGAGGCTATGCGCGCTGCGGCAGATAGATGAGAGCAATTGCTTTTTCAGTTCATCATTCAATTGGTGAGTATAAGAAAAATCGACTTTAGCATAGTCTGGCTGAAACTCTTCTAAATAAGCTAATGATTTGAAGTAGCGGCCATAGCCATCAACGCCATAGTTAAATTTGTAAAAGCGAATGACTGAGCACAACAAACTGCAGGCATCAGGTGTTTGGATGAAGCAGGACTCTGGTATGTCGAAATGCAACCGTTCAGCAAGGTGTTGATTGCGTGATAGGGCTTGGTCAAGCCATCGGTTAAAAGATGGATCGGTGATACTGTTTGAAGTGAGGTTGATAGCAAACGGGCCCCGACTGGGGTCTGCATTCAATATATTGATATGCTCGGCAATGACATGTTTATCAAGCAGTACACCGGCTCCAACATCTTCGATAGCCCCCAAGAATTGGCTCGCTTGATAACATGATTGCTTCGCTTTCAGCGACGAGAAAACTTCGAGGTGGTACTGCTGGTGATGTTCGTTGAGTACCGGTTGGTATTTGTAATCCATCGCACCGTGCTCAATGGCTTCTAGCAATAACGACTTCCATTGTTGTTTACCGAAGCTAGGGACTTGGTGCGGGTTGGCTGCCAGCAGTATAGGCTCTGCAGGGTTTCGGGTTGCTTGGGCCAGAATGTTGTCAAGTTGGCCCAGGACACTGCTTGCATTGCTAGGTTGCTCGATGGCCAATAGGCCGCTGAAGACGCTGTCGGATATATCACCCCGGTAGTTTTTCTCTAGCTGCTGATGAACCGTGTGCATGCTCTCGGCGATAAGCTTGAGTTTTTCTGTGGAAATATTGGGTAGTAAGACTGCGAACTCGTCATATGATAATCGGGCGAGATAAATATTTACATGGACAATATTGCTGTTGAACTCGTCAGCGAGTTGCCGGGTAAAGCTATCACCCTTTTCAAAACCATGTTGCTGGTAGACTTCATCGAGTAAAGTTGTTCTTAGCAAAATGAGACCGGCTTGCTGCGGGTTATTAAGCCATGCATTCAGTTGGTTGATGAAATAGTGCCGGTTGCCTAATCCCGACACTTTATCTTGATAAGCCTGTGCTTTTAGGTTGTTAGCCTCGAGTGCCTGCTGCCTGAAAATGTCAGCCAGTTGATTCTTGAAATGATCCTGCATGGTTAACCATGCCTTGGCCTCGATACTGTTTGGCACAATAGCGGGAAGTTGGCCTTTGAGCGATATCGGTTGCTGGGCTAACTGGGAAAGGGGCAATAGCTTCCACCTTAGCGAGAAGAAGAGGGCAAGCATGCTAGTTAGGTGTAGGCTGATGGCTAGCAAGGTGCCGGGTAATAATTGTTGCAGGAAGGCATTGTTGATTGTATCGATAGGCATTGAAATGGTGTAGCTAATAGCCTGCTTATTATCCTCTAGCAGTGTCCGCTGAAGCGATAGTGATGGCCAGAGAACTTTCATGATGTGCGGTGACAATGAGAGCAGTGTGTTTGTTGCCTTGCTGACTGGTGCTGCGAGGGAGAGCCGCTCATTTGTTGTTAAGACATGTAATTGTATATCGAGCGAAGGTGATACGAGTTGAAGCTGCGCCAAAATAGCTGGGTAGTCTGGTACCGTTTTTATTTCCCTGCTTGGTTCGGAGGGGACTGGACTAACAGGCATCAGCATCTGCTCAAGGAAAGTCGCTGTCGATTGTAGCTTAAGTTCGGTTTGGGCGACTAAGGTGGCCCTAATGCTGCTAGCATTGAGCGCAATTGAGCAGACCAATAGCACTGTCAGACAACAGGCAATCCAAGTGTAGGTATAGCGGAATAAATTCATAAATTATCTCAGCAAGCTTGAAGAGAATTAGGTGTCAGGAAGCGTTCAGGCGACTGAGGAGGTCATTGTTGCTTTGTAAAGTGACAAGTTACCAAACTTTATCTGTAACTCGTTCTGTTGAAATTAAGGAGATGAAATTTCCGGAAGATGCTTCGAAGAAATTTGCAATGTCGCTACGGATTGCAGTCTGGTTTGACCCATGGCGACATTGCTATGCGGTTAGGCTTTAAATTCGTTCTTGTCGATGTGGTATTTCTTCATCTTGTCGTACAGGGTTTTACGCGCAAGGCCTAGCTCCTGCTGGACTTCTTTGAGCCTGCCGTGATGACGGTTGAGTGCATCATGCAGCACTTTACATTCAAAATCGGCGACTCGCTCTGCCAGTGTTGCAGCCAGTGATTGCTGGCTGGGGTCATGATGTTGTGGGGCAATAGCTTTGGCCCCCATCAAGGCATAGCGTTCTGCAAACTGTCTAAGCTCACGAACATTACCTGTCCAATTTTGATCTTTGAGCCACTGCTCAAGTTGGTTGTCGATATGGGGTGGCTCTATGCCAAAGCGGCTGCAGTCTGTTCGCAGGAAGTTGTGGAACAGCAGGGAGATATCTTCTCGTCGCTGGCTAAGTGGTGGCAGATCTAGAGAAATGAAACCCAACTTGAAGTAGAGGTTATGTAGGAAACCCGCCTGGCATTGTTGGTGGCTGTCGTTATCAGCGCTGACGATAATCCGGGCTGGGATAATATTGCACATGCACAGTGCCTCGATATAGGCCTGTAATCCTGCTTGGAGGTGGGGTGGTGTGCTGTCGATATGTTTGAGGTAAAGGGTAGCAAAGGGTGTTTCAGGCATTGCCATAAGCTCATTGAGTTGCCCCTCTGCACCTGCAGAGCTGCAATCAATCGCTAGGAAAGGCTGCTGAGGTTGTAGGCCATGGTCATGGACGAAACGGGCGACGAGGGCTTTGCCGCAACCGCTCGGGCCGTGGATAAACAATGGCGAGTGCGTTTTTGACTGGTGAGCTAAAACCCTTCGCAGCTGTTTGATCGATGGGTCATTACCCAATATCCGTGGCCCCGGCCCGCTTTGGACTTCTAGCTCTCGGCGCAGATCCCTGTTTTCCATCACGAGTTCGCGTTTCTCGCTAGCGCGCTTGACCACATCGAGCAGGTGCTCGGTTGAAAACGGCTTTTCTAGAAAGTCATACGCGCCAAGCCGCATCGCTTCCACGGCCATTGATATATCCCCGTGTCCGGTCAGCATAATAACTGACAGTTCGGGATCCATGGCCAGAGCCTGCTTGAGAAACGTCAGGCCATCGATACCTGGCATATTGATATCTGAGATGATCACCCCGGCAAACTGAGTGGTCAGTTGCTCCAGTGCGGGCTTGGCACTGGCAAAAAGGCTGACGTCATAGTCCTCGAGCTCGAGGGTCTGGCCCAGCGCATCGCGGATGGATTTCTCGTCATCAATAAACATGACTTGGGTATTCATGGGGTGATCTCGTTAGTTAATGGCAAGGAAACAGTAAACTCGGCACCACCTCCTAGGTGGTCTTTGACACTGATCGCACCTTGATAGGCATCGATAATGCGTCTTGAGATGGTCATGCCAAGGCCTAAACCATCTTCTTTGGTCGTGTAAAACGGGTCAAAAACCTGTTGTTTTTGTTCTGGGCTTAAACCTGGACCGTTATCCCATACACAGCATAACGCTTGACCTGAGTCGGCGCTGAGGGTTATGCCAATTTGTGGTTCAGGCTGATCTTTGAGTGCTTGCAGGCTGTTCTGGATAAGGTTGACCAGTACCTGCTCAAACTGTACGGCATCGATGTTGATGATTATGTCTTCGGGAAAATCCTCCAGTCGCAGTATTACGCCTTGCTTGATCAGCGCGCTACGCATTAAAGATAACGCTGAGCGGATAGAGTCGGCGGCGTTCGCCCGTTGTGTGGTTTGCTGCAAATTCTGCTTGCGGGCAAAGACTTTGAACCGCGCAATAATCTCAGCGATCAATTTATTGAGTTGAATGATTTCATCAAGGTTACGGCCAACAGTGTCATAGCGTTGTTTCTCCAATAGCCTACGGCCATTTTCGGCATAGGTTCGTATTGCAGCGAGCGGTTGGTTGATTTCATGGTTGATGCTTGCTGATAGCTCCCCTAGCATCGCTAGTTTTGCCGCCTGGAGCAATTCGTCTTGAGTCTGTTTTAACTCTGCTTGGCTGTGTTCGTATTGGTTTAGCGTGATCTTGAGTTGCTCGTTGGTTTCTTGCAGCCGACGGGTGCGTTGACTAACCCGCTTTTCCAAGCGGCTATTGAGGTTAGCCAACGCTATCCTAGCTCGGTAAGTTTGCCACCAAGAATGGACGGCAATGCACAGTAAGGTGTAGATCAGCACAAACAGCAGTAGCACCTGACCCATGTATTCAAAGGCCCTGGTTTGCGGAGTTAAGCCATAGATATACCACCCGGCTTTATCCATATTGTGCTGGGCTGTGATATACGTTTTAGCTGGCGTATCAGGAAGCTGACGTAAAGCTTGGATCTCTTGCTGATTGAATGCCGCCAGACTGGTAGCTTCGGTCAGCGCGGCAATATCGACCTGGCCATATTGTCGTGATTGTTTGACTTGTTGCCTAATGCCTTCGCTCAATAAGGCCAGGGAGTGATAAAGCCACTCAGGCTCAGAGCTATAGAAGATAATGCCCAGCTCATCGGTAATGGCATATTCGATATCTTCGTATTGCCAGATATCGGCTAACAGCGACAGGTCAACCTTGATGGTCAGTACACCGATGATGCGCTGATCGTTTTTTACCGGGGCTGAGAAGTAATAGCCGCGTTTGTCTGACCGAGCACCAAGGGCAAAATATTGGCCGTGTTGTCCACTGGCTGCCTGTTGGAAATAGGGGCGGTAGCTAAAATTTTGTCCGACAAATGAATCGGCTTGCTGCCAGTTGCTTGAAGCCAGGGTCGTTCCGGCCATGTCTATTAGGTACAGGGTGTCAGCACCGAGGGTTTGGTTCCATTGGGCGAGTAATTGGCTGACAGGCTGGTACTGGCTATCCATGGGTCCTGCTTTACGGTTACTAATGGCGTCGAGAAGTGGAGGAAGCAGGCGGGGATCACTCGCAAGCACTTCGGGCAATTGGCTGTAGCGTTCAAGCTGGCTGTCTATTTTGTTACCCAATTGGGCAACATCAGAGGTAATTTTCTCGCTGAGGTGTTGCTGGACTTGTGAGAAAGTAAGCCAGCCGATAAGCATGGTGCTAACACTGCCAACCAGCAGGGCGAAATAAAAGAATTGCTTTTTGCTCGACATATGAAGGTGAAGGCCTTTTTTAAGCCAATGTAGCAAATTAATCCTGTGGAAACGTCGAGCTTGGTTGCATAGTGGTAGGTCAAAAAGGCTTTTGGGCAATTTACTTGTGTTTCAACAAGACTAAGCGCACAATTTCAGCGTTATAAGAGACATATAAAGAATCAGCGGAGATAACAATGGAATTGTCTGATATTCGTCGTGACTATACACAGGGTGGGTTGCGCCGTCATGATCTGCCGGAGCAACCGGAACAACTATTCAATACCTGGCTGGAACAGGCGATAGAGGCAAAGCTCACTGATCCTACAGCGATGACTGTGGCGACGGTTGACGAACACGGTCAGCCTTATCAGCGTATTGTGTTATTGAAGCACTTTGATAAAGACGGGTTTGTCTTCTATACCAACCTTGGTAGCCGCAAGGCCTCGCAGTTGGCTGACAATAGTAAGATCAGCCTACATTTCCCTTGGCACCCACTCGAGCGACAGGTTCACCTTACAGGAACGGCAGAGAAGCTCTCCAAAATGGAAGTGCTGAAATATTTCTCGTCGCGACCGAAAGAGAGCCAGATTGCGGCTTGGGCAAGCAAGCAAAGCTCACGTATTTCGGCAAGGCAGGCGCTGGAAAGCAAATTCTTTGAGCTCAAAGAGAAATTTGCCAAAGGTGACGTGCCTGTCCCGACATTTTGGGGTGGCTACCGGGTTAAAATCAACTCGATTGAGTTTTGGCAGGGCGGGGCAAACCGCTTACACGACAGGTTCTTGTATACCCGCTGCGAAGAAAGCAGTGAGTCGTGGGATATCGAACGTCTTGCACCATAATTCATGGTACCTGCCCCGTTCTAATTCGGGGTAAAGATCAGCCATCGCTGCTCTTTTTTTATGCGACCAATTGCTGTTGGCTGGTGACAATGCTGACGCCTTCTGGGTGGCGGACTTTCAATGCCTTTTCAGCACTGGCAATAGATTCGATCTCATTCACCGCTTGGATCTGGTATTTGCAAGGGATGTTGAAATGAGGGTGGACAACGTAGGTAATTGTAAATTGCTTCATGGTATTTCCAGCTGATAGTTGGCTCTTCGGCCGTTTAATTTAAGAACTGGGCGAATTATAGAAAATTGGCCCAGTACAAAAATTGATCTGGAAACAGGCTTTGGATTGCAAAAAAGTAAACTTAGTCTGCGTGTTTTGGGGTTAGCCGCGTACCGTTACTCTTTCAATATCACTGATAGCTGGCGTTTCAGCATACTTTCAGGAATATGCGAGCCAAAGCCGAGATCGAGTGCAATATCAATCAATTCATTTTTGGAGCGTGCGTTAAATTTTTCACGCAGGCGAATGACATAATTCTCAACCGTTTTTACTGATACCCCGAGCACCTTTGCGATGTACTGGGGTTTCTTGCCGTAGAGCAGGAGGAACAGGACTTCTGATTCGCGGGTGTTGAGGTTGATGGCATTGTGGTTGAGATCTAGGTTGAAGGAGGCTTGCTCTTTCGGGTCGATACCGGCAGCACGGCATATCCAGTGGCCAACTTCGAGTACTGCAGTATCTTTGAGTTCGACACCAGAAAAGATGGTCCCGACTATTTCGTTTTCTTCATTTTTCCACGGCGTTTTAGTGAATAAGTGTGCACGCCAACTTCCATCCGAATAGGGGTGAATATCTAATACCCGCATTCTTTTTCCGGATGTTATGACCAGGTTATCTTGTTCTCGAAAAGCTTCTGCACATTCAACAGTAGGGCTTGGCATATCGAAATCGGTACGGCCAATACAATCTAAATGGTGATCAACACCAATGATATTCCCGTACTCGGAATTAGCATAAACGAAGACTGAATCCTTATCTTTACATCCCCAACATCCTGGGAGTTGATTAAATATATGTAGTAAAGAGGGTTCTACTTTATTTTTCACTACGTGTGCCTGAGTTAATAGAATAGAGCAGTTGCAATCATGAAGTGTAATTGAATGGGCAGAGGTTACAATATCTGAGTGACGGGTTTTTGGGCACAATTGTAAAAAATGATAAAAAAAAGCCGGCCTAATAGGCCGGCAAAGACAAGAGTTTGACTCCGAAGAGCACAATCCTGTACGACGTGTAGAAGAGGTATCCAATCAGATTCATATTCCTTGGTATGAGGGTGTATACCAAAGTAAACCCGCTTGGCATGTATCCAAAGTTGGATACTGTAAACAGAAAGCGGTGAACACCGTCCCCTGTCTACGGAAAGTACTATAACAATAGTGTCTAGGGGGAGTAAGGGGGGAAATCACCTATTGACATCAAGTTTACAATGTGTATTCAGATCAAGGTGGCATGTTATGAAAACCAAAGCATACAATTGCTTAGTATGTTTTATTGGTATTATCCTAGTAGGGATGAATAGGGGCGAGAAAGAAAAAAGAGAGCTTATTCAGATATTTTGCATAGTTTTTTTATGGCGAAATCAGCCTTTTTAGCTCTGTTGCAAAACACTGGGATGACAGGGCTGAAGAGTGTTGTCCAGATATGCATACATCTGCAATCATTGGCTTTTATATATCTAATTATCACATCATCGCACTATAGTTTTATTTGCCAAGTGCAGTTATTTTCACACAAAACTTATTTCACAAATAAAAAACGACCAAAATCCCTGAGACTTTGGTCGTTATGTTGAGCTTTTTATATCCCTTGGTTTGGTAAGGGTTATTAATGCCAAACCACAATGAGTGCTTAATTCACGAAATTAAATGTCCTTAACAAGGTGATACCTAAGCTACTGGAGAATATGGAACCGAGTGTCGTGACGGCGATTATATTGGCTGCCAGATAGGCGTTGCCTCCCATATTCCTTGCCATGACATAACTGGCGGCGGCCGTCGGCGCTGCACTCATTAGGAAAATAAGGCCCAATTCGAGATCCCTGAATCCCAATCCAATCCCTGCAAGGGTGATAAGCAGCGGGGCAATGATCAATTTACCGACACTGGCAAACTGCGTATTGGTTGGTTCTTGGCGCAACTGGTTAAAGTCCAAACTTGCCCCTGTACAAAGTAGTGCCAACGGCAGCGTCATCCCTGCAAAGTAGCCGCCAGATTTGGTAATGATCTCTGGTAACGGAATGGTAAAAACAGAAAAAGGCAACGCGCAGAGAATACTGATGATCAGCGGGTTTTTAATAATCGAGCGAAGGAGGAAACTCGCATTGAGGCTAGGTAGGTTTGGGTTTGAACGCGACAGGGTGATAACCGCAAGGATATTGTAGGCAACAGTAATTACGGCGACGTAGAGTGAACCCAATGCCAGGCCGGTGTCACCAAAAGCGTTACTGGCATAGGCCAAACCAATGATGCCGGTGTTGGCACGGAAAGCCCCTTGGACAACAACCCCACGATCTTTTTTCTGTTTTATTGCCTTGTTGGCCAGTAACTCGAACAAGATATAAGTCAGGATATTGGCCGCGAGTGCAAACAACAACAAATCAGGGTTACCAATTTCTGAGATATTGGAGCGGGCAACACTCAAAAACAGCATTGCGGGCAAAGTGAGGTTGAAAACCAGCTTGGAGCCGGTTTCGATAAAGTCTTCCGTCAGCATGCCAATACGCTTGAGATAAATCCCGAGGCCAAGCATTAGGAAGATGGGGCCGGTAATAGAAAATGAATAATGTAATTGTGCAAGCAGTTCTGTCATGGTCGCCTATCCCTATTAAGAATGCTATTTGTAACACAAATAGCATCAAGGGAGGAAACATGATCAAGGATCATTGTATCGATCTGTTTCTTTATGGCCAGCAGTGGCGAAGATGCGCTCGATATAGTGGCAACATACTGAAAGTAGATGGAACGATGATCAAGGGAAGCGGTTTAACGGGCATTGTCTTTCCGACTGGAACGATGATCAAGTTAGATCATGATCAAAGCGGTTTGGCCCAGAACAATGATCAAGTTGCTTGTCATTTCCGGTTGTGCAAAGATTCAGCAAGTGAACTGTTGATAAAAACTCAAACAGTGCATATTAGCTTAACTGATTGAAAAATAGTCTATTAATTCATGTTTCTTTGGTTAGGCCGCCGTTGTTTAGCTATTGGTGTTTGCAGTTAACTGGTTCTAAAATCAGCAAAATAAGGTCAGAATGACACCGGCCGTAAAAACTCCTCACTTGATCATTGTTCCGAAGTATAGCTATGTGAGGAAATATGGTATTATCGCGCTAAGAATCACCGTCATATCCTCGGTTATTTAGCATGAAAGAAAAGCTAAACTCGTCAATATTCAAACCTTCAGAAATTGTTAAACTGCCAGAACAGATGGATCACCACAATCACGGCTATAATCAGGTGGTTATTGGGCTATCTGGTCAGACTGAGTTTGATATTGAAGGGGCGGGAAACTTAGTTTGCCCCGGCCAGGGCTGTTTGGTGACGGCGGACTCGGAACATGCCTTTTCTGGTATTGGCAATAATGAAATCTTGGTGCTCAATGTTGCCTCTGAGCAGTATCAGGCAAATTACACTCAGGATCATATCGCCCGTTTGTTTGATCAATCTGGCTATTTTCATCTTGACCGACAGGCCCAGAACCTCATTCAGGTTCTGACCGCCGAGATTGCTGCCCATCCTGATGATTTGCTGCTTAGCAGAGCCTGTACCGATACCCTGATGTGTGTACTGCACCGCCATTTTAAACCGCTTAAAGATGATCGCCAGTCATACCGGCTTAATATGGATGTCATTGATCAGTACATTCTCCAGCACCTGACCAGGAAAATCTCGGTTGCCCAGTTAGCGGGACTGGTTTTTTTGGGCGAGAGTCAATTCCATTTCTTGTTCAAAGAGCAAACCGGCGTAACGCCTCACCAATATGTGTTGAAGAAGCGACTGGAGCTCGCCCGGGATCTGATCGAGGAGTCCCAGCTGAGTGTTGCACAGGTGGCACAAAGCACGGGATTTGCTAGCCAGAGTAGTTTTACCCAGGCCTTTACCCGGTTATTTGGCAAGCCCCCGGCACGCTATCGCCGTGAAAACCCATCTGGCTAGTAGAGTCAGGCTTCCCTATTACTTCAGTTACTCTCTTTTTTCTTAAGTCCCTGTTTCTTAACTGCCTGTTTCTTTCTACTTTTTGCATCTCGCCCAGTTAACAAAGTGGCTATCGCGTTACTTTACAGCGACTGGGTTTGTTGCCTGTTTGTAGCAAACAACGTCAAACCTGTTTCTTTTTTACCTATCTATTGGATGTAGTGTGCATATTTCCCTGTGGATCACTCTTGATCATGCTTCCTCTTTCTCTTGATCATTGTTCCAGCGTTGTGTGTTTCTTCAGCAAAATTTGGCTGCTGGTTACGTAAAAATGCACGTTTTCTAAAAAATCCCTGTCAATTTTTGTTAAAGGCCGGACTTTTTCTAAAAAGTATCGGAGAATATAGCAAGACTATCGGAGTGGCGGAAAATAAAATCCCCTCAATGGTAACACTGATGTAACATTTTTCTTGGGCAGGGGGCAGCAAGTAATGGAAAATGCTGTTTGCCTGAACCGGCATACTATTGAGGGAATCACTATGTTCAATGCGGCAGAAGTACTTCAGCCTAGTTTTATTGGGCGTCCACTGGATGAGCTCTGGTCACAGATTTCACCCCTTTACAGCGTGGATGAATCACAATGGCTAGCGCAGTTGATGCCGTTGGCCGAGCCAACAGAGCAGGAGAGGCAGTTCACATCAGAACAAGCCACTAGCTTGATTGAGCGGGTTAGGGCTGATCAGAATGCAATTCAGATGATTGATGCCCTGTTGCTTGAATACAGCCTGGACACCAAAGAAGGGATCTTGCTGATGTGTCTGGCTGAAGCGCTGATGCGTATCCCAGACGCGGCGACAGCCGATGCCCTGATCCGTGACAAGCTCAGCGTGGCGGATTGGAAGTCCCACCTGAAAAACTCCGATTCATTATTCGTCAATGCTTCCACCTGGGGGCTGATGCTGACTGGTAAAGTGGTCAGCCTTGATGCCAAGGAAGATGGCGCAGCTAGCCATGTCATCAACCGCTTGGTTAACAAGATGTCCGAGCCGGTGATCCGCCAGGCTATGAACCAGGCCATGAAAATCATGGGCCACCAGTTTGTATTAGGCCGTACCATTGCCGAGGCGATGAAGAACGGTAAAGGTAAACGCGACCAAGGCTTTACCTATTCTTTCGACATGCTGGGCGAAGCGGCACTGACTGCCCAGGATGCACAAAAATACTTCAAAGATTACGTCATGGCTGTTGAGGCGGTAGGCCGTGATAGCTATGCCAGCGAACAAGGCAGCAATACCCGCTCGCCGGACCCAACAGTCTCTATCAAGCTTTCTGCCCTGCATCCTCGTTATGATGTGGCGAACGAAGCCCGTGTACTGGAAGAAATGTACCAGTCGGTCCTTTCGCTATTGAAGCGTGCCCGCGAACTCAATGTTGGTATTACCATTGATGCCGAAGAAGCCGATCGCCTTGAGCTGTCGCTGAAGCTATTCGAAAAGCTTTACCGCTCGGAAGAGGTTAAAGGCTGGGGACGCTTTGGCTTGGTGGTACAGGCATACTCGAAGCGTGCTTTGCCGGTACTGGCATGGTTGGCTGCACTGTCGAAGGAGCAGGGGGATGTGATCCCGCTGCGCTTGGTAAAAGGGGCTTACTGGGATAGCGAACTGAAATTGTCACAACAAAGTGGCTACAGCGCATACCCGGTGTTCACCCGCAAAGAAGCGACCGATGCATCTTACTTGGCGTGTGCCCGTTTCTTGTTGTCGTCTCATCTCAATGGCCTAATCTACCCGCAGTTTGCCAGCCACAATGCCCACACCGTGTCGGCAATTATGGCGATGGCACAATCACACCGTAATTTCGAATTCCAGCGCCTGCATGGTATGGGGGATGCGCTCTACAACCATGTGATGGAGATGCACCAGACCAATGTCAGGATCTATGCGCCGGTCGGTAGCCATAAAGATTTGCTACCGTACTTGGTTCGCCGTTTGTTGGAAAACGGTGCCAACAGCTCGTTTGTCCACCGCTTGGTCGATGCCAACTGTCCAGTGGAAAGCCTGATCCAGCACCCGGTTGATACCCTAAAATCCCGCCCGACCTTGCACAACAGCTTGATCCCGCTACCGCCGCAAATTTTCGGTGAAGAGCGTAAGAACTCTGCGGGTGTAAATATCGAGATTGCTTCGCAATGGCAGCCATTCAGTGAATCTGTCCAGGCATTTGCCAACCATCAGTGGCAGGCTGGCCCTATCATCAATGGGGTTGCCTTGCAGGCTGGTGAAAGGGTTTTTGCCGTCACTGCGCCTTATGATCGTCGCGAAAGTGTGGGTAACGTGGCATTTGCCAATACAGCCCAAGTCAATGAAGCTATTTCCATTGCGGCGGAGACCTACCCGCAGTGGTCAGCCCTGCCAGCCGCAGAGCGTGCAGCTTGCCTGCAACGCTTGGCTGACTTGCTCGAAGAAAATACCGGTGAGCTCGTTGCCCTTTGCCACCGTGAAGCGGGTAAAACCATCCAAGACGGTATCGATGAAATTCGTGAGGCGGTGGACTTCTGCCGCTTCTATGCCAACCAGGCCGCTGAAGAGTTTTCCCAGCCCAAGCCAGTGATGGGCTTTGACGGCACGACCCGTCAGTTGAGTTACCAAGGCCGTGGTGTCTTTGCCTGTATCAGCCCATGGAACTTCCCATTGGCGATCTTCCTTGGTCAGGTTTCTGCCGCGTTGGTTGCGGGTAATACCGTCGTCGCAAAACCTGCCGAGCAAACCTCGCTGATTGCCTTCCGTGCCATTGAACTGATGCTTGAAGCCGGCGTTCCTGCCGGTGCTATCCAGCTGCTGCCGGGAACCGGTGCCGAAGTGGGTGCACCACTGACATCTGATCCGCGTATTGCCGGGGTGGCATTTACCGGTTCAACCGAAACTGCCCAACGTATTAACCGCAGCCTTGCTGCCCGTGACTGTGAGCCTGTGCCATTTATTGCTGAAACCGGTGGCCAGAATGCCATGTTGGTAGACAGTACTGCCCTGCCAGAGCAGGTGGTACGTGATGTGGTGCGTTCAGCCTTTGCTTCGGCAGGCCAGCGTTGTTCTGCTTTGCGCGTGCTGTTTATCCAACAAGATATTGCTGACAGGGTGATTGGCCTGATTAAAGGGGCGATGGCAGAGCTGTCTGTCGGCCGTCCTGAGCTTCACAGCACTGATGTTGGCCCGGTGATTGATGCAACGGCCCGCGACAAGCTGCTGACCCATATCCAGTCACTGAAAAACCAAGCCAAACTGGTGGCGCAGGCCACTATTCCACAGAGCTGCCAGCATGGTGATTTTGTACCACCGTCGGCATTTGAAATTCCATCTATTGATGTTCTGAAAAATGAAAACTTCGGTCCGATCCTACATATCGTCCGTTTCAAAGCGAACGAGCTGGATCAGGTCATCGACCAAATCAACCAGACCGGTTTTGGCCTAACGATGGGTGTACACAGCCGAAACGAGCGTACCTACAGCCATATCGAGCGCCGTGCCCGTGTCGGCAACTGCTACATCAACCGTGATCAGGTTGGTGCGGTAGTGGGTGTCCAGCCATTTGGTGGTCAGGGACTTTCAGGCACTGGCCCGAAAGCCGGTGGCCCGCACTACCTATACCGCTTTACCCAAGACTGTGTTGAAGCCTAATGGCCGTCGAGAAATTTAAGGAGTGATCATGACTATTCAAACATTGGTAAATACAAGCTCTGCGGCATGGGAAGGCTGGAATAACCTGGGCTATGAAGCCCGTACCCGTATCTTGCGCCATTGGACCGACCAACTGGCTGCAGAATGCCGCGCCATGGTGGAATTTCAGTGCAGCCATGCCGAAGAACATGTGGCACCGACTTTATTGATGCCGGGCCCAACCGGTGAAACCAATGAGCTTTACTGTGCCGGACGTGGCAGCTTTATCGTCACTGCCGACACTGAGACCCCATTAGTGGCATTGGTCGGCCAGCTTACGGCTGCACTGGTGACTGGTAATACTGTTTTTGTTTGCCTGGCTGCAGACTACCCACTAAAGGCCAAAGAGATCGTGGCACAGCTGGAGAAAAGCGGCTGTGCCGGCGGTGTGATCACCGCTATCGATAATGACCAGCTTGCCGACTTGGTCAGCCATCCTGCTATTGCAGGTGTGGCCTATGCCGGCAAACTGTCGACAACCCAGGCGCTTGCGCGCCAACTTGCTGCCCGAGACGGCCTGCTTGCCCAGCTGATCAGTGAAACTGATACCGACAAGCTACCGGTGATCGGCAGCCCAACATACTCACTGCGTTTTGTGACCGAAAGGACGCGGACAATCAACATCACAGCAGTTGGTGGTAATGCCACCCTGCTTGAGTTGGGGAGTGGTGAGGAACACTAACCCGGGTTGGGCCGCTTGAACAGGGAACTAGCTTGCAACCTGCCTGCGGCCACTAAGCAACCCATCGCTGATTGTCAGCGCTATAACCAAAATGCCCCCGCTATGGACGGGGGCTTTAAGTGAGGGAACTCAAACAATGATAGAGAATAGCTTTGCTATTACAGCAACGTTTATCGCCTACCTGATCGGTATGTTGGCCATTGGCTACATTGCGTATAAACGCACGTCGAACTCAGCGGATTACTTCTTGGGTGGCCGTACACTCGGGCCATGGCCTGCTGCGCTGTCTGCCGGTGCATCGGATATGAGTGGCTGGTTGCTACTTGGCCTGCCGGGTTACGCCTATGCCGCAGGGATGGAGTCACTGTGGCTGGCGGGTGGCCTGCTACTGGGTACTTGGCTGAACTGGCTGATTTGTGCCAAGCGCCTGCGTACATACAGTATTACTACTGATAACGCATTGACCATGCCGGAATTCCTGGCCCGTCGCTTTGACGATAAATCCAAGCTGATCCAAACTATTTCAGCATTCTTTATCTTGCTGTTTTTCCTTTTCTACACCAGCTCGGGTTTGGTTGCCGGCGGTAAGTTGTTCGAAACCGTCTTCGGCCTTGATTATACTATCGCGGTTGTTGTCGGTACGGTTTGTGTGGTTTCGTACACCTTGTTCGGTGGTTTCCTTGCAGTATCGTGGACTGACTTGGTACAGGGTTTGTTGATGTCTGCGGCACTGCTGATTGTGCCGATTGCCGCAATGAACGGCTCGCCAAGCGATTTGGCAATGGCACTGGAAGCGAAGAACCCAGAATTGATGACATTGTTCAATGACATCAAGGGTGAGCCGCTATCAGCAATTGCGATTATCTCGCTAGCAGCCTGGGGCTTGGGTTACTTCGGCCAGCCGCACATCCTGGCGCGATTCAAGGCGACCCGCAGCAACGCCGATATCGCTACTGCCCGCCGTATCGCAGTTGGTTGGACGGCATTGTCTATGGCTGGTGCTGTATTGGTAGGCCTAGTCGGTATCTTGTTTGTCGATAACCAGCTGGCAGGTAACCTTGATGACGGTGAGCGTATCTTCATGCTGCTGGTGAACTCGATGTTCCACCCAGTGATTGCCGGTATTTTGCTGGCGGCTATCCTAGCTGCGATCATGAGTACTGCTGACTCCCAGCTGCTGGTGTCATCATCGGCTCTGGCTGAAGACTTCTACAAGCAGGTATTCCGTCCACAGGCGACATCGGAAGAGATTGTGAAGGTTGGTCGTATTGCGGTTGTCGCGCTGTCTATTATTGCCCTGATGCTTGCGATGAACCCTGACAGTACAGTACTGGGCCTTGTATCTTACGCATGGGCTGGTTTCGGTGCGGCATTCGGCCCGGCTTTGCTGTTAAGCCTATTCTGGAAAGAAATGAACCGAAACGGCGCGTTGGCAGGTATTGTTATCGGTGCCATGACCGTAGTGATCTGGAAGCAGCTAACTGGCGGTATCTTCGATCTCTATGAAATCGTCCCAGGCTTTATCTTTGCGACAGTCGCCATTGTGGCGGTGAGCAAGGCAACAGGCGGTGCGTCGAAAGCGGTTGAAGAGCAGTTCGAGGCTTACCAGAAGAACTTGGTAGAGTTCAAGTAATTTGGCGGATGAGCTAATCGGCTAAGCCAAGTTATGGAAACGGCTTCCCAGCAGGGAAGCCGTTTTTTTATCTGCAAAGCAAAGTTTTGATAGTGTTTTTGACTAAATAGTAACCACTTAAACAAATCGGACCAAAAAATAGTGCAGTACGTATATTC
>NZ_JACSOF010000101.1:0-24145 GCF_014349205.1 Photobacterium sp. BZF1 | reverse complement strand
TAACTGAAGCGAGAAGCCAAGCTCATTCAATGTTTGCATTGATTGTAGGGCTTTGTGCTTATTTTTGAAAATAGCCGTTTCTGTTAGTTCTAGTGGGAAATGTTCTGGAGTTAGCCCTTTACTGATTATTTTTTGATGTAAGGCTGTAATGAAATCAACATGCTCGAGTTGTACAGCTGAAACATTAATTGATACGGAGAGTTTATAGCCTGTATCAAGAAGTCTTTTATGAAACTCAATAGCTTTATCGATTACGAAATTCCCAACCTCAACGATATCCGTTGATTCTTCTAACAAGGGAACAAAGAGTTCAGGGCTAATAAAGCTTCCGTCTTTTTTCCTCCATCTCAGCAATGCTTCGAACCCTTCAACTAAACCTGTTTGGATATTGATTTGTGGTTGAAACCATACATCAAACTCGTTGGCCTCTATTGCGAGTTTGAGTTGTTGGTTGATGACAAAGTCGTCTCTACTGAGGTTACCAATCTGGGTGGTGTATAATGCGATACCAGAAGTTTCGACTTGGTGCTTTTTAGCGTAATACATGGCAGTATCAGCATTCGCGAGTAATGTATTAGCTTGCGCCCCATCCTCAGGGTAGGTGGCAATACCGACAGAGCAGCGAACTCTAATTGTCGAATTCGCAATTTGGATAGGTTGACTTAATTTGTGTCGAATGTCCCGAGCTAAATCCATTGCACGTTTCTTGCTGTTGTTAAGGTAGATAATTGCAAACTCATCACCACCAATTCGCGCGACAACATCATTTTCGTTTAATTGTCCTTCTATAAGGCGTCCGATACAGCGTAATAACTCATCACCCACTGAATGGCTGAGATTATCATTGATTGACTTAAAGTTATCGATATCAAGGAACATAAGGAAAAGTTTCTCTTGCTGCATTTTCTTTAACTTAAATAACTCGCTTAAGCGTCTGCGGTTAGGCAAACCCGTTAAAAAGTCAGTACGAGCGAGTGTGTTAGCATTTTTCTCTGCCGTTCTTCTCATCTCGACTTCTGATTCAAGCGCAGCTTTGCTGACGGTGGTTGTTTTTAAGTCATAATACATAGACTCAATATCGCTGGTTAATTGGTACCACTCCTGGATATGTGACTTTCGGAAATCGATGACCTTATCGCCCCGCCCAATGCGATAGAGTAAATGTTTCACAATTTTAAGTGGTGCAATAAGGGCGGAATGTATGACCGCTAGCAGCAATATAGCTAAGGTTGTGATGATGGAAAAAATGATCCTTTGATTAGCAGTCAGTTTAGATAATTCACTGGTTGCTGTCTTTCTGATTTCCTTGATCAGTTTGTTTAGATGGGTGATTAGGTTTTGATTATATGTATTGAGGTTGATCGTTATCCAATGAGTATCGTTGCTGCTGGTGGCACCTTGTAGTAATGAAAATTGCTTTCTAATTCTAAATATATCGGCCTCAATACGTTTAGATATGGAGTGATCATTAAGGTTGGCAGACAATAATAAATGTTCATATTGTTGCTCGACACTATTGAGTGTTTTCGCCCACTTCTCCAAAGAGTCAGGTGATTGCCTGAAAATGTAATCGGCAACAAAGACATTTAACCTATTCGTTTCTTGTGTAAGGCGAAAGGCTTGTTCATCAATGTTTATGACTTCTTCCCTGATTTGGTTCTGTTTCTCAGATACATAGAAGAGGGCAAGGATAAACCATGTCAGTAGGATGACAAAAAGGGCGATGATTTGCTTGATACTAATCTTCATATGCAATCACCGTTTGTCGTAACGGGGCAATATGCTGTAATACATCGGGTCTTAACGAGGTAGATGAGGAAAACGACTTACCTTTACCTTCATCGACACCATGAGAGATGAGCCATTCCATTTGACGTTCAAGTAACGGGATCAATGGTTGATAGAGTGACACTTCCCACACGCTGTCATTGTGAAGGATACTCAATTGCTTAGGCGTGGTTTTTAAGCTTTGGCTCAGGGTTAAATTGACTTGTTCAGGGGCGATGTGAAATAAACTCTCGGCCTGAATCATGGATTTGACAAATTGGCTCAATGTTTCATCAGCGACCCTGTCATGGGCAAGCATTAATTCATGCTGCAGGTAGACCCCAGGGAAGAAGGTTAGCTGCGCTTGGTGATCACTTTTAACCAGTAAATCGGCGATTAATGGCTCCCGTGTGGTAATAAAATCACACTCACCATCGAGAAGCCTGTCATTGAGTTCTGAGACTTTATAAAACTGGTAAGTAACATCCTGAATTGCGTTTCTTTCTACCAGAACTTGGCCGAAGAAATGAAGCGCAGATAGGTATTGGGTACACAGGGTTTTACCAGCCATAGCTTGAATATCACCCAATGGCTTTATACTAGCGATGGCATTGAGATTGTCGGAATCAAAAACGGAAGCAACTACACGGTAGTCTGGTAAGGAATGTTGATTCGCTAGGTAGGCGATATCAGCTGTAAAAATGATATCAGCATCTACTTCTTTGTTGATCACAGAGATGATAGCCAATTTTCCACTGAGCTTTTCTTCAATATCAACGGAGACATTGTGCTGCTGAAAATAGTGCTCACTATCAGCAATGCGTAATAGCCCGGTTCCAGGTTGAACGCCGGTGACAACAGAAACCTGAGAGGTATCTGTGGCTATATTTTGCTCTGGTTGATCGTCACTACAGCCAACCAATGTAATGAATAGAAATAAAGCGGCCACTACTTTCATTATTGAAACATCCTATTTGTTTTCAATTACCTGTGTGTAATGTTTTCTATTTCAATATTAATTTGACTTCCAGCACCACTAATGACTGATTCATCAATAAGTTAAAGTGATAACTTATACTTTAAGGTTAGGACAGTTGCTCTAAAAGGCATAATAAGATGTCCAGCTTTCACTACACAGTTTCGATGCGTAAAGTCCGAGGAATAATGGGACGGAGAGTGATTGCCTAATACGGCATGGTAGTGGAAAGGGTTATTTTTGTATAAAAAAACGGAGCCGAGGCTCCGTTTCTAGAAATACGCTGTTGGCGATTAACGCTCCCAGTATGCTTCTTCCAAGCAATCTTCACGCTCCGGCAGTCCGCGCGATAGGCGAGGGGCGTGCTGAGTCAATACTTCGTAGCTTACGCGGTTTGAGTATTGGCAAATTTGGGAGAACGAAGAGTAGCTTAGGAAGTCACCCTCGTGCTTGCCAGAGTTTGGTACATTCGCCTTGTGGAAACGGTTTGCAGACATGTCGTGAAGCAGTGCCGAAAGGGCTGCATCACCTGCGCCGTTGGTGTTTTTGATTTCAACCGGGCCACCAAGGTATGGCGCAATGTGTGAATAAACACGGATTGGGTTTTCACACGATGCCTTTCTCATTGGACGGCTGAATTCGTACTTGTTGAAATCAGCAATTTGGCCAGGCAGTAGCGGCAGGGTAGATTCGCGCTTTAACTCGTCATCTGTGTAACCAGCCATGTATAGACCTACAGGGCCAGCAGTACAAAGGACAAGGTCAACCCACTCAAGGGCTTTATCTGCAGCAACAAGCGGATCTTTCTCACCGGTTAGTGCTTCGGCTTCTTCTTCGTTCATCGCAACACAAGTTACGTGCTCTTTTAGGAAGTCGATCCACCAATCTTGCATGCCTTCAATGACATACTTGGTACCTAGGGTTAGAACAACAGGTACGTTGTGCTTTTTAGCGTGCTCGATAGCTTTGAGTGCTGAATCCTTCATAGGATCGCCCGGCTTACCTCGTACCAAGTAGGAGGACAAAACCAGCGCAGAAGCATTTTCAAATGCAGCTTCAGGAACGAACTCAGGCTTAAGCTGATTCATTTCCCCTTCATTGATCGCAAAAGTGCGTTCACCGTCTTCGGTGATAAGGGTATAGCAACGACCAATAGGGCCTTCAACAGGTTGCAAGAAATCTAGATCCATGCGGCTAGAGGTATTGCATAGGTAGCGGTAAGCGTAAGAACCGATTTTTAGGTCTTGGCTCATCACACCAAGAAGAATCGACTTGTCATCCGCAAGAACAGAGTAGTTGTGTAGGGTGTTACCAATGGTATCACCCGGGTACTCATGGCTGATAAGGTTGCGTTCTTTCAGCTCTTGGTAAAGCAATTCTGCTTTATCTTCAGCAAGTACCAGTGAATGGCCTTTGCTTAGATTGTGGCGTGCCAAGAAGTCATCGTCGATACGCGCTTCGATATCTACGATAGTTTGGCCGACACCCACAAGGTGAGTACGAGATAGCGGATTTTCTTGCTGGATTTGAGCTACTAATGGATCGCGGGCATTAACTGGGAAGTAATGCTTTGATTTACGCTGACCAGGGAATTTCATGTTTGAAGGCTATCGGTTAAAGGGAATTTTGTTTCATTGTATCATAAAAATGAGATTTATATCCCACTTCATGACGTTAAGGTGACATTTTGTGATTGGTTGCTGTTTTTTTATTCAGAATGAAATAGCTGGTAGTTCTGAGAGGTATAAATGCTTATTTTACAAACAAAAAAACAGCCACAATATGGGCTGTTTCTAGGAGGGTAAGGTGTAACTATACCTTAAATTTCATATTGAGCTCAATAGCTACAGATTCGTGCTCTTAGTGATAGGGTATTAAGCAGCCTTCCACAAAAAACGTTTGTTAAGAGAGCAACTTGGGCTTAAAAGCCTTCTCGCCAGCAACAGGGCGGTTCACTGAAATTGAGCGGCCTTTCTTCATGCCTTTTTCATAGTCATCGGTTAGCGCATTCATGGCTTCTTGAAGCTGCTTTTTGAAGGTTTCACGATCAAGGTTTTCAAACTCTTTGTCGATGAAATTTGTCATGCGCTTGTCGTGGTCATCGTCAGTATTGAGTTCCGGTAACTTTTCCAGAGCACCTTCAAGCCAGCCAGCAAGGAAAGATGACACACGGCGAGTCACTTCGGCATTACTGGTACCAGTGCCTTGGAAGCTATTTCTGAACTGGCCGGTCTGCTGATTCATTTCACGGTACATAACGTCGAAGGCAAAGGCAGCAAAGATAGCTCGCTCTGCGACACCGATAAACTCTGCTTGCTTGAGACCTTTATGGTTGGTAAGGACGCATTCCACACCAAACTTGCGGTTGATACCACGGATGATCTTCAAGATCTGTTGGCTGATGTCGGCCGGTAGCAAGGTCTGAGTTTTGGTTTTGCCCATCTGGATAAACTCTATATCATCTTGTTCAAGACCATATTTGAGCATCAGACGATGCGCCATCTTGATCGCTTGCGCGGCTTCATTGACGTTAGCAGAGTTACCCAGCTCGAGGCATTTTGCAATTTTCTTGAGCGCCTTTCGCTTCTGTTCAGACATTCGATTGCACCATGATGGAAAAGGGCACATATTTTAACGTGTTCGCATAGCCAGCACAATTCTCTTAAGCGGATACTTTATGCAGTTTTTATCTTGAATTTATGCGGGCCTAGCGGTTGCTATGTATTCTCTGTATATCAGCAATTTGCAAGCACTTCGTCTTGAGTCTTGATTACGAGGTGCGCATAATAGGTTTAAGTCACTTCACAGTTTTTCTTTTGGGTAATTTTGCTATGACAGCGACCTACCAATCCGTTGATGTTCCTTTTGAATATCGCCATACCTGCTGGTTCTGTGGTGAGCCTTACTTTGAGTCGTTCGCCTTTTTACCTTCACCTAATTACGATCACCAGAAGCTACCTGTGTTGCTGCCTAGTTGCCAGGAGTGTTATGGCATTTGCAAAGGTGTCAAAGCGAGTGATTTAGAGTTGCTTCGCGACAAAGTAAAAGAGCAGCTCCACCGGAAGTACCAGAAGCACCTCCAAATTGGGGTTAATTGGACCAAGGAGGAACTGGAACAGTCGGAGTTTGAAGGCAAGGCTTTAGAAGGTTTTCGCGAGAGTGCTTGGAAAATGTTTGAAATTGCCAAAGCCAGAGTGAATTACAACGGTTGGCCGCTCACTATCGATGGTTTGCCAATCGCAGCACTCAGTACCAGTTTCCATGTTCAGTTTGACGGTATTAGTTACACGAGTTTGAGCCACGCCGTAGAGCAATTGGCGAAGTCATACAGCATTCCACAGGAATACCTTGAGGAGGTGGTTGAAGTCGTGGGGCGTGACCGTCTTGCTTATGCCATCCGTTTTGCTAAAACGACCTATGGTTACTCGGTAGCAGAGCGTTCGGCGAGCATTGACAGCTTAAAGGCCTTGCTTGCTGAAGAAGCTGCGTTGGCTATCCCTGAAACAAGTAAAGCCAAGGGGGTTGATGTCAACGTCAGTGATATTGCTGAGCTAATCTTGCACCGGACAATGATCCCACCCCATGCGACTCAGTGGGTTTTAAAGCAAGGGATTAAAACCTTGAATCAGCTTGCTGAGCAAGAAGATGCCTTTTTTGAACACTTTGGCGCTGATTCGGAGCTAACGGCATTTACGTATTTTACTGCAATGCAGATTTACCTTGAGCATCGAGAGCTTGAACCTGAGTGGGCAGAACACCAGGATCCGAATCGGCAGTGGTTCGATAAGCTATGAGTTAAACTAGCGTTTTGAATGATAAGAAAAAGGCGCCAATGGCGCCTTTTGCTATTTGATGTAGTCTAATTACTGATTATGGCGAGACCATACCATAGTGCGGCCATTCTCATCGAAGGCGAGCACTTCATAAGGATCTTTCTGGTCATTGTATTCCATACCTGGTGATCCCATTGGCATACCAGCAACGGCTAGGCCAATCATGCGCTTAGGTTTAGACTCGATAAAGCGAAGAATCTCTTCGGCAGGGACGTGACCTTCAAGCGAATAGCCTTCAATTTCTGCAGTGTGGCAAGAGGCATATTTTGGACGAATGCCCAAGTCAATCTTAGTGGGCGTCATGTTCTCTTGATAAACCACATCTAGCTCGAAACCGTTATCTTCCATGTGCTTTACCCACTCCTTACAGCAACCGCAGTAAGGAGATTGATAGTTCGTTCCCTTGAAAGTTTGAGCAAAAGAGAAAGCGCTTGTTGTGATCAATGCTGTTGCAATTAGGGCTTTTGAAGACAATTTCATGATAATACCTGTCAGTAACGTATTAATTTAAATAACTTATGTTGCTTAATATGAAGCGTTTAGGTGCAGCCGAAATGGCTGAACGATCAGTACTTGGACTTGAAAGACCAAACTAAGCAATGACAGGAGGACGGAAGATCACTTGATTGATCAGTGGTTGGCTCCCTTCTAGGTATTTATAGTGGTGGGCACCAACAAAAGGGGAGAAAGTAAGCTCATTGGCAAGAATGGCAAGAGGGATTTGTCCGGAATGGCATTGGTTGTCTTTACAACAGTTATCATCAGAGGTTGTTTTGACAATAGTGCAAATATCGCCGGTATCAGAAACGACAAAGCTCATTACTGCTCCCGTGCTGCAACAATGGGACATAACTGCCGCTGGGCTGCAGCCATGGCCGCTGTAGGGCGCTTGGCTGGCAAATGCTGGAGATGCGTACGATGCTACTGAAACAGACAGCATTAGGAAGATGACAAATTTAGCGATCATCTTTTGAAAGCGCATAACAACCTTTGATTTGGTGGACAAGCACATTATATCCATCATTTCTGGAGTTGGACAATCTCAGTAACAACAAAGTGCACTGTTTGGACAAAAAATGACAAGCCTATGAATGCCCGTTTGTTTTTCGTGAAAAACTAGCCACCCCTTATGTGACGTGGGTTTGAATGCCTTGAAGCCTTACTTTTCTCTGACAAAACAGATTTAAGGATCAGCTTAAATAAGTGCAACGAAAAAATACAAGTGCGCTAGGCACAGGGCGCAAGGAAACTAAGATGCAATATACAGAACAAGACCGCCAGGTACTTCATGATACTTGGATGAGCTACAAAGCTAAAATGCGAGTAACCCAGATCGAAATGGCCAAGCGCCTTGGGGTGAGTCAACTGGTCTTTTCTGACATTCTTCGTGGTAGTGTTCCTTTGGAGCACCGTTTTGTCACTCAATTCTGTAGCTATATCGGTGTCGATCCAATTCTTACTTTGCCTTCGCTCCGCAATCAGATGAGCGGTGATATGCCAAACTCGGTGACTCTGACTAATACCTTTATTGTTGATGGTGACATCAAAAATGTACGCTATGAAGGCAATCAACTGGTTGTAGAATACGTACATAGCGTTGAAGTGCATTAATCCCGTTTGTATTAACCCTTTTTGATGCATTCCGAGTCTGACACCTCTGCGGATAGTTTATTCATTAAATTATCGACAGAGGTGTTTTTGTTTAAGCCAAAGACAATGAAAACATCAGTAAAAGAGGCAGAGCGAAAATGCTGAAGAAGTTACCGAAGAGCACCATTGATGCAACATTGCTAGGTTCAACGACAAAGCGCTCGGCATAAAGGTAGTTCATGACTGCTGGTGGTAACATGGTGAATAGCACCATCATTTGCAGTTCTAGCGTGGGGAGTGGAACAAAGAAGTAGATCAGTGAAAACGCCACAGCACCGGTGGCCAGTGATTGACAAGTACAAACCAACCCTATCTTCAGTCCTTCCAGACGTAAATGACACATTTGCGCACCTAACGACAGCAACATTACCGGTACTGCTGCTTGCCCAAGCAATGCAGTAGCGTCATACAATGGTTTCCAAACCCCCACACCACTGATATTGACAAGCAGTGCCGCACAGGTCGCAATGAATATTGGCATCTTAATCATCTGCTTGAAAGGGTTCCCATTACTGAGCATGGCCAAACCGAGGCTACTGTGGACACAAGCCGAGACCACAAACAGTAAAACCGCAGGGGCGAGCGCAGAGTCACCAAAGGCATAGGTGAATAGGGGGATGGCAAGGTTACCGCTATTGCGGAACATCTGGGGTGGCGCCCACGCTTTGTAATTGAGTTTGCTGAAACGGCAAACAGGTATCATGAGAATACCCGGGATGAGGACAGCAATGAGAGAGGCATAAAGGAGGGGAAGCTGTTCAACATCAAGGGGCATGGCCACTAAAGACGAGAAGACCAAGGCTGGAGTAAAGGCATCCATGTTTATTCGGTTGATAGGCCGGAAATCTGGTTTTAACCATCGACCAACGGCAAAGCCAATCAGTACCAAAGTGAATACGGGAAAGAGGATCCCTACAATTTGTTCAAGCATGCTATCCCTTATGCCAATATAGATTTACCCCAATCAAATTACCGTATTTCAGAGTATGTAGATAGGGCGTTATTGATAAAGAGTGAGGAAAAATTCTGATGAAAGGCTTAGCTAAGGCGTTGTGTTAGAAGCATTATCTTGCTGATCAAGACAATGGTAGGGAATATGTGTCTTGAGCAGCAAGGTACTTCGAGGGTTTACTGACTGTGCTGGGTATTTATTTACAAGCTTGTCTGTTTAACTAGCTTGTTCAGTCAGTTTACTTTGCTTTTCCGGCGAGAGTCCCCACTCAGGAATGCAAAGGTACAAACATGCCGCGCCGAAGATAGAGGCCAGCAGATCTGTCGGCCAGTGCATACCCAACCAGATACGGCTGATACCGACACCCACTGCCCATACAATAATGATGCTAGCAGGTATGATCTGACGACGCCTCAAGAAGAAACCACCCCAGAAAGCGACACAGACAGCGGTAAAAATCGTGTGGCCGGATGGTAGCGAATAGTTCGTTTCTCCCTGCCAATGACTAATACGCCAGTGGCTGACACTTTTGCTGGCTTCTTGCACTGCCTTGTCTTTGTCTTCATTGCTCAGTGCATAGAAGGCTTGCGGGCTTTCGACAATGTGAAGTGCTTGTAGTTCATGCGTATATGGTCGAGGAACTTCAGTGATGTGCTTCATCACAGTTTTGGCAACAAAACTTAATGCCAGCAGAAGAGCAAATTGAATACCTATTTTTATCAGTGATTTGCGTGGTAGTCTTAATACAATCGGGATGAGCATAAACACGGCGACTGAAACCAGAAAGCCTGGGTTGCCTGCTGAGTGTGTTAGGAGTGAAAACAGCATTCCGCTGGTATCAGAGACAGGCCCATTCAAGTTGGCTTGAGAATAAAATACCAATACCGCAGACAAGACAGTGGTCATTAACAGGAGTGCGATAAGGCCGGGTATTTTTTGTTGGATGAATGGACGGAGAGACATAATCAATACACTTCATAAAATGGAGACGGGATTCTATCAGAGTTTACTCGCGGAAAAGTAAAATAAGTGTCATAAACCGTTAGCCTAAGTTTAGTAAGGAAAAAAATGAAAATAGCCCTAATTGGATTAGGCGATATAGCTGTTAAAGCCCACTTGCCAGTACTAACCCAAATGGAAAATGTGGAGTGGGTGTTTTGTACCCGTAACCCTGAACGCTTACAGCAGCTGGCCAAGAAGTACCATGTGAAGGAAACCTTTACGGATTACCGTAGCCTCGCTAAGGCTGGGGTAGATGCTGTCATGATCCACAGTGCGACGTCTTCACATCCTATGTTAGCCGAGTATTTCCTGAAACTTGGTGTTCCTGTCTTTGTTGACAAGCCTCTGGCAGATAACTACCAGCAGTGCGAGCAACTTTATGATGTTGCAGAAAGTCATCAGGTTCCTCTATTTATGGGGTTCAACCGTCGTTATATTCCTCTTTATCAACAATACTTTCCGGGCGTAACAGGCGATAACCAGACTGCACCTCCACTATTGTCATTACGCTGGGAGAAGCATCGCCATGACTTGCCGGGGGAGGCGCGTACCTTCATTTTTGATGACTTCATTCACCCGCTAGACAGCATTAATGTCAATGCCAGCATTTTACCAGATGATACCTATGTGACTCGTCAGTTTGTTCAAAGAGGCGGGCAACCTTTATTGGGTAGATTGGATGTGCAGTGGCAGCAGGGAGGAACGCTTTTCCATGCCTCTATGAACAGGCAGCATGGCGCGACAATGGAAACGGTGTCGGCCAACTATCAAAATGTCAGTTACCGGTTTGATTCTTTCACCGAGGGAAGTTGTTGGCAGGGGGGTAAAGAAGAGCGTCTGAAACTTGCTGACTGGACCCCCATGTTGGCAGCCAAAGGCTTCCATGCCATGGCTGAACACTGGCTAGAGGTGGTAAGTGCAGGAAAACAGTCACATTCTCTTACTCAACGTAACCTGCATAGCCATCTGTTAGCTGAGCACTTGGTTAATCAAATGAAATGAAGTGAGTATTGTTGGCAATTTCATACTTCGCGTTTGATGTAATTTTGAACTACATCACAAAAAATATTTCGTGTTCAAAGCATTTAACCCAGAGTGGGTAGCAAGCCTTATAACTACCTCTAATAGTTGACTATTTTGCTGGGGTGTAGATAAATGATGCTATGTATTTGAGTTGTCATTATAAAATATAAAGAAATATTTCACTGGTGTGGTGGGGAATGAGCTGTTAAAGTGCCGCCCCTCACACACACCGTGAGATTATTATGCTAAGCAATACCCTAAAAGGTAGCGACAAAAAAGTTTCAGTTCTAACTATTAGTTTCCTAGGACTGTTTCTCCTCTTCTCCCTCTACGATTTGCAATTAATCAGTCAGATCATTAATACCGCTTTTTCGTATTCGACTGCTGCATTTGGCCAATTTTGGCAGTGGCTGATGGTAATTAACCTCGTTATTGCCCTCGTCATTGCGGTAAGCCCATATGGCAAGCAACGCCTTGGCGCTATAAACAGCAAGCCTACAATCGGTACATTCCGTTGGTTGGCAATGATCATGTGTACTCTGCTGGCAGGTGGTGGTGTGTTCTGGTCAGCGGCAGAGCCTATCTATCATTTCATGACAATGCCGCCAAGTTTTGAAGGCGTTGAAGCGCAATCGGCAGCTGCAGTAGTTCCTGCTCTTAGCCAAAGTTTCATGCATTGGGGGTTCCTGGCATGGGCTGCACTAGGTACGCTTGCAACGATTGTTCTGATGTACGCACACCATCAAGGTGGGGTGAAACTTCGCCCTCGTGCTTTGCTATATCCTCTTGTAGGTAATAAGTTGGAGAACCATTGGGTTGGTTCTGTGATTGATGCATGTTCAATCATTGCGGTAGCGGCAGGCACAATTGGGCCGATTGGTTTCCTTGCCTCTCAGTTGGGTTACAGCCTTGAAGTCGTTGCAGGTATTGAAAATAATGCCTCTGGTCAAATGGTGATTTTGGCCGTCGTTGTGGCAATTTACTCGCTATCAGCATTTACCGGTATGGATAAAGGCCTTCAATGGCTGAGTCGTTTTAATATTGTCGGTGCGTTTGCTTTGCTGATGGTCATGCTGGTGTTTGGTCCAACTCACTTCATCTTTGAACATTTCGGACTGGCTTTTGCTTCTTACATCCAGAACTTGCCTGAAATGAGCGTGAATGCTGACAGCCCTGCGTGGAGTCAGTGGTGGACTTGGTTCTTCTGGGGCTGGTTTATCGGCTTCGCACCTATGATGGCCATCTTTATTGCGCGCATCTCTGAAGGCCGTAGTATCCGTGAACTGATTCTGACCATCGCAGTAGCAGCGCCGATCGTAACCAACTTCTGGTTTACGGTATTGGGCGGAACTGGGATTTTCTTTGAAATGCAGGTTCCTGGCAGTATTTCAGGCCCGCTTGCTGACTCAGGCTTGCCAGCAGTATTGCTAGCGTCATTGGCTCAGTTGCCATTCAACGAGCTTTTGATTCCGGCATTCTTGGTATTGACGACAACGTTCGTTGTGACAACCGGCGATTCAATGGCTTACTCAATTGCTCTTGTGGTTTCTGGCGACAACCAGCCATCAAAATCACAGCGTCTGTTCTGGGCATTGGCGATGGGCGTGATTGCAGGGGTACTTCTACTTGCCGGTGACGGCGGCTTGAACGCATTGCAGTCGTTTATCGTGATCACTGCAGTACCTGTTTCCATTTTGATTGCTGTGACGCTGGTTACTGGTCCTATCGCAGTGCTTAGGATGCAGGGCAAGAAGGCAGAATCCCAAGCTAAAGCTCAGCAAAGCTGGGACCAAACAGAAGTGGTCAGTCAGTCGTAAACTGATTTTACTTGATGAATTAAATCGCAAGCCATTAATGTGGCTTGCGCTTTTTTTTGCCAAGACTCTGGCCTAAATCGGTCGGGGTTAAGTCAGAATCAAACCATCTTGATAAACCAAACCATTATCACGGTCATGCTTTAACAGCACTGGGCCATCCAGATCGACTAATGCAGCTTGGCTGGCAACAGGCAGGGCAGCCTCCATAGCAAGTGATGTACCGACCATGCAACCGACCATGACCTCCAGCCCTTGTGCTCGAGCCTGCTGTGCAAGCTTGATGGCTTCAGTTAACCCGCCAGTTTTATCCAGTTTGATATTGATCATCTCGTAGCAACCCACCAATTTTGCTAGATCATCACTGGTATGGCAGCTTTCATCGGCACACAGAGGGATAGGGTGAGGGATGCCCTTCAACAAATGATCTTTCCCTGCTGGAACCGGTTGTTCAATCATCCGAATGTTGTATTCATTCAGTGAGGTGAACAATTCGGTTAAAGGTTCATGTTCCCATGCTTCGTTGGCATCCAAGATAATTTCGCACTCGGGGGCCGCATTTCGAACTGCTGCAACCCGTTCGATGATGAGTTTGTCATCCAGTTTTACCTTGAGTAACTTTGCCCCTAAATCACAAAGATCACTCGCTTGTTGGGCCATTGTTGACGGAGTATCGATAGATACCGTCATAGCCGTGGTGATCTGCTGCTTGATTTCAAACAGCGGTGCAGGGAAGTTTGTTCCTGCATTGAGCCGCCAAAGCGCACAGTCGATAGCATTCCTTGCCGCTCCGGCAGGCAATTGTGGTACGAGTTCTTGCTGAACCGATTTGGCTGACAGGTCTGGCTGCTGTGCAAGAACGTCACTAAAGCCTTCTATTTGCTTGATAACACTTTCGATGCTCTCGCCATAGCGGGCATAAGGAGTACATTCAGCTTTTGCACTACGATCCCCCAGTTTTACCGTTGCAACAACAACATCTTGATGGGTGCGGCTACCACGGGAAATAACAAACGGCCTTGCCAGTTCGAAGCGTTCATGACGAGCTGAGATTTCCATTAGCGCTCCTTTAATTCTGGTGAAGTTGTTCGGCAATGGCTGAGACACCAAATCGAACCGGGTCGGTGACAGGCAATTGGAATTGGCTGGCAAGCTGTTCGCAGTATGCCCGGGCATCTTCAATATCCAGTGCTGAGGTATTGAGGCAGATCCCAACAAATTTAGCTTCGCGGTTGGTCAGGCGGGCAGCCATCAAGTTTGCTTCCATTACGGGGGCTAAATCAGGCATAGGCATATGAGGCAGGTGACGAATGTGTTGACGTCCCACTTCATGGCAAAGCACCAGTGCATCAGGCTGGGCGCCGTGCAAAAGCCCTAAACTTACACCTGCGAATGAAGGGTTGAGTAGTGAGCCCTGTCCCTCGATGATGTCCCAGTCATGGTCATCAAATTCAGGACTGATAGCTTCAGTGGCACCGGAAATAAAATCAGCCACCACCGCATCAATGGCTATTCCTTTGCCAGAGATAAATATGCCTGTCTGGCCTGTGGCACAGAATTGGGCTTTTAGGCCTTGCTTGTTCATCTCTTTCTCAAGGGCGAGGGAAGTATACATTTTACCAACAGAGCAATCCGTTCCGACGGTCAACAGTCTTTTACCTTCGCGGGGGTTGCCGCTACCTACTTCCAAGCCCCCATCGAAGTGCCTGATGTCGAATAACTTACAATTATTGGCCCTGGCTTTTTGTGCCAAAGTTGGGTTATCACCTAGTCGTTGGTGCATACCTGATGCTAAGTTAAAACCTATGTCGAGGGCGCGTTCAAGTGTCGTCAGCCAACTTTGTGGAATAAAACCACCTGAGTTCGCCGTTCCCAAAACCAACGTTCTTGCACCCTTGGCATACGCATCTTCTAAGGAGAGATCCGCTAGTTCAAGACTGACAGTCTCTGGTGTTAGTCGAAGCTGGCCGATACAGATTTCCGGTCGCCATTGAAGTATTCCCCTAGCCGTTTTGGCAGAGAGAGGATCTGTGACATCGCCGAGGAACAAGAGGTAAGGTTGTGGAATTTGCATGGTTCATCCTTGGTATTTGCTATCGTAATAACACCTTAAATCAGCTTAGACGCAAGCTCGAATACTTAAATGTTTCAACGGTATAACTTCAGGTTATAGTCGCTTAGTTGCTACACCCCCATTACTCAGTATCAGCTAGTTTAAAAGAAAAAGAGAACCGGATAGGTAATGTGTAATGCGTTTAGCAAAGAAAGTAATAGGCTTGCTGCTGGGGGTTACGACTTGTGGTTGCACAACCTATGGGAAAGTCGTCAATGAGCCTAAGCTTGCTTTGAATACAGAGAACACCTATTCACTCACGACAGCGGCAAATAGGGTTAATAAGGGGGAAATTACTGTCGCTATCGCCATGTCTGGCGGTGGAACACGGGCTGCAGCATTATCATACGGCGTGATGAAAGCGCTGAGAGATACATCACTAAAGCTCGAGCAACCCACAAAGGCGGTTCTGGAAGAAGTTGATTTTATCAGTTCGGTATCTGGTGGCAGTTTTACTGCGGCATATTACGGCCTGTATGGCGATAAGCTCTTTTCTGACTTTGAGGGAGACTTTCTTTATCACAGTATCAGTGATGACCTCTTTTCGCGTGTTTTAAGCCCGAAGACTTGGTTCACTACCGGGGGGAGAACTCAGCGGACTATCGATTACTATCAACAAACTCTATTCTATGGCGCCACCTTTGCCGATATGAACCGGCCAGATAAACCTATCGTGGTGGTCAACGCATCAGACTTAGGGGGCGGAATAAGGTTTTCATTCCTTCAAGAATATTTTGATCTGCTGTGTTCGGATTTATCAACCTATCCCGTTGCCAATGCAGTAACGGCTTCCTCGGCGGTTCCTTTGGTATTTAATCCCGTTATCCTGAGAAACCATGAAGGTTGCGAGCAAAGCCAGCTGATTGAATTATCTTCAGATGATGATAGAAAGGCACATACCCGGCATACGGTGGAAGGACTGAAAAGCTATCAGGACAAATACGATAGGACGTTTATTCATCTTGTCGACGGCGGTATTACTGACAATCTTGGCCTGCTGTCGTTTTATGATGTTATTGAAAGCTCAGGAGGCGGTGAAGCATTCTTCAAGCGAATTGGCGCAAAGCCCTTGCCGCATTTTGTGATGATTGTTGTCGACGCCTCAACATCACCTGATTTTGAGATGGAGCGTTCAACCAAAGAACCGACAATCAGGGAGACCTTGTCGGCGATGACAGATATACAGCTCCACCGCTTTAATGACGCATCTAAAAGCTTGTTTGCAAGAACAATGGATCGATGGGCAACGATTCTATCAACGGAAGATGTACAGATGTCGACTTACTTTGTTGATATCAACCTGCAAGATGTGACGGATATAAAGCAAAAGCATTATCTCAATCAGATCCCGACAGATTTGAGCTTGGATCCTGAGCAGGTGGATGCCTTAATTGAAGAAGGGTATCAACAGCTAATGCAAAATGAGTCCTTTCAAGCGTTTCTCAGTAATTACCGTGCTGATGAAGAAGATCTTTAGCTTCATTTCTCAATGACGAGTGATTTAGAGGGGGATTCGTTACATCTGCCTCCTTTAAGGAGGGCTTACTCGTCATTATGTCTTGGGGTGCTTATTGAAATTTGTACTGTGTCGGCTAACTGCTCAGATAAATCTGAGTGTTAAGCTTGTTACTTACGTTTTTGCTTTGTTTGTGATTTAACACGCTTAGAAACGATGTAGTGCATTGCCATTAGAGAATCGTAGTTCATGAGTCACCTCTATCATTATCTTGTAATAAGCTTGTAATAAATTTACTTAAATGTGACTTTCTTGCTGCCACATGAAGAATTTTAGTGTGACTCGCATCACTTTTCAAGCAGTTAATAGCATGCGTAATTGGGTGTCGTGTAATTTAATTACATAAATTACAGTTATGGCGATCAGCAATAGAAATGATTGATAGTTAGCATTGCGTTGATGAGAATTGGGATAATCTTCTAGCGGAAATTTCCTTTTATCGGCCATCCTTTTGCTTAAGAGTGCAGAAGGATGGCAATTTACCTGTCTCTAATCGCTCTGAGGCTTTTTCACCGAAGCGCTGAGATCTATTGACTATATCTTTGGTTGTACAGGGCATCAGTTGACGGTAATGAATCCGGCATCGGAACGTCTGTTTCTACCCAGCCACCGCCCAGTACCTTGTACAAGGTGATTAAATTGAGCTCTTCGGAGAGCTTAGTATTGATCAGTTCTTGCTGGGCGGTATAAAACTCGCGCTGTGAATCGAGAACGGTGAAATAGTCATCAACACCTTCGTCGAAGCGGAGATTTGATAAGCGGAAGCTTTCACCTGTTGCATCGACTAGCATTTGCTGGGCAGAAACCTGATCTTTCAGGGTTGCTTGGTTGGCTAGGGCATCAGCAACCTCGCGAAAGGCAGTTTGAATTGCCAGTTCGTATTGATTCAGGGCGATTTGTTGATCGGCGATTGATACATCTAACTGGCTGTCTAACTCACCCCAATTAAAAATCGGCAAAACGAGGTTAGGGGTGAATACCCAACTGCGACTATCCCCAGAGAAAAGATCATCAGCAGATGCACTGAGTAACCCTCCGGTTGCCGTCAGTGATATTGTTGGGAAATAGGCCGCCCGAGCTGCGCCGATATTGGCATTGGCCGCACGAAGCTGGTGTTCGGCGGAGAGAATATCAGGACGGCGGAGCAATACATCTGAAGGCACACCCACATGAACCGGTGCAAATCCAATATTATCCGATAGCTGGGGAAGCAGGTGTATCGGTACCTGTGTGCCAGTCAATATGTTCAAGGCGTTGATATCGACATTGACCTGACTGGTGAATAGGGCAACATCTTTAAGCGCTGTTGCAACAGTCGTTTTGGCCTGTGATACATCCAGCCCGGTTGCCACACCGCTGTTGAAGCTCTTTTCAGTCAGGGTAAGTGAATCTTGCTGAACCCGAAGCGTGTCTTCGGCTAAGCGCAGCAAACGTTGATCGGCGATGAGCGTCAGGTAGGCTTCAACCACACTGCTGATCAGGCTAAGTTGGGTGTTTTTCCTTGCTTCAATGGTCGATAGGTACTGCTCGAGAGCTTGTTGTTCAAGGCTTTGGATACGTCCCCAGAAGTCGATTTCATAGTTGCTCACACCCAAGTCAACGCTGTATTGGCGGCTAATAGTCGAATTACCGTTGTTCACGTTTTCCGACAAGCGTTGGTTGGCTCCGGATACACCCAGATCAATGTTGGGCAGCCGGTTTGCACGTTGGATACCATATTGGGCTTCGGCACGTTGGATATTCAATATGGCTATCCGTACATCCCGGTTGTTACGAAGGGCAAGCTCAATGACCTGTGTCAGCTTGTCACTTTGGATAAAAGCCCGCCAGTCTTCATAGGGAGAGACCCGACTGATTGATGGCTCAAGGCTTGCCGTTTGGTTATTGGATACCCCGGGAACATTGCTGCCGGTATAAATCGAGAAGTTGCTGGCACTCTCATCTACGGGCCATGCCGTATCAATAGGGGCGACAGGTTGTTGGTAACTTGGAATAAAGTTAGTGCACCCCACCAAGCTTGTAGCGGCATAGATACAGAAGGCCAGCGACGTTGTTTTAGTCATTCATGGTCTCCTCTGCAGTAGATGGTTCTTTGTCCGGGCCGTAGAACACCCGCGTGACGACGACAAAGAATAGAGGCACAAAGAAAATGCCAAGAAAGGTGGCGGTGATCACGCCGCCTACAACGCCCGTACCTACTGCATTTTGTGCACCTGACCCTGCACCGCTCGAGATTGCCAGTGGAACAACACCCATCCCGAATGCAAGTGACGTCATTAATATTGGACGTAAGCGTATTTTGGCAGCATGGATAGCAGCTTTGAACATATCCTCACCCGAGTCATGGTAGGACTTGGCGAACTCAACAATCATAATGGCATTTTTCGAGCCAAGCCCAATCGTTGTTAATAACCCGACTTGGAAATAGACGTCATTATCTAACCCGAATATCAAGGTTGCCGTCACCGCTCCAAGAATTGCCAGCGGTATGATGAGAATGACCGAGAAGGGCACAGCCCAGCTCTCATACAGTGCGGCAAGGCACAGGAATACGATGAGTATCGACAAGGCATAGAGCATAGGTGCCTGGCCACTGGATATTCGTTCCTGATAGGACATACCCGTCCACTCAAGCCCAACGCCTTTGGGTAACTGGCTAACTATTTGCTCCATTTCCAACATGGCTTCACCGGTACTGACACCCGGCGCAGGTTCGCCCAGTATTTCCATTGCCGAGGTCCCGTTGTAGCGCTCTAGGCGTGGGGAACCATAAGTCCATTCGCCCTCACTGAATACGCGCATTGCCACCATTTCACCGGACTGATTACGGACTTTCCATTCCATAATATCTGCCGGGTTCATGCGATAAGGCATATCAGCTTGGACATAAACTTGCTTGATCCGACCTCGATCGACGAAGTCATTGACATAGTTACTGCCCAGCGCTGTCCCTAATGTGCTGTTGATATCATTGATAGAGACACCGAGCGCCCGCGCTTTTAATTGATCGATTTGAATATGGTACTGTGGCGTGTCGTCTAACCCATTGGGTCGGACTTGGATGAGGTTAGGGTTCTGTGCCGCCATACCCAGCAATTGGTTTCTTGCTTCAGTCATTTTCTCATGACCAAGTCCTGCTCGGTCTTGGAGGAACATGTCGAAACCGGTGGCATTACCTAATTCCATAATGGCGGGCGGAGCGAAAGCAAAGATCAAGGCTTGCGGAATTTCGGTGAAGGCCATCATTGCCCGCCTGACAATGGCACCCACTTTATCCTCATCAGCTGAGCGCTCATCCCAATCATTGAGGGCGATAAACATCATCCCAGTATTGGCACCAGAACCCGCAAAGCTGAACCCTGAGACAGAGAAAACAGATTTGACGTTTTTCTTTTCTGTCTCCAAAAAGTGATCTTCCACTTTATCGAGGATTGCTAAGGTTTGTTCCTGTGTTGAGCCACTTGGCAGTTGCACCATACTCATCATGATGCCCTGATCTTCATCGGGTAGAAACCCGCTCGGCAGGCGCAAGAACAGCAATGCCATGATCGCACCAATACCTAAATAGACTAATAAAAATCGGATACTTCTATGGGTGATAATGGTCACTGCTGAGGTGTATTTTTCAGTGGCTTTGTTGAAGTTACGGTTAAACCAACCAGCAAAGCCCGTCGTTTTGTGTCCATCCGTAGTCTTGAGCAGACTGATACACAAAGTCGGTGTTAGAATGATGGCAACCATTACCGAAAGGGCGACGGCGGTAACGATGGTAATTGAAAATTGGCGATAGATAGCCCCGGTAGACCCCGCGAAAAAGGCCATTGGGATAAATACGGCACAAAGCACCATACCGATACCCACCAGCGCACTAGTGATTTCGGTCATGGATTTTTCAGTGGCTTCCCTTGGCTCAAGTCCTTCTTCCTCCATGATCCGTTCTACGTTTTCTACCACCACGATGGCATCATCAACCAACAGGCCGATAGCCAATACGAGGGCAAACATCGTCAGGGTATTGATGGAATATCCCAGCGCGAGCAGTACGGCAAATGTACCGAGGACCACCACCGGTACAGCAATGGTAGGGATTAATGTTGCCCTGAAACTCTGCAGGAACAACAACATCACCAAGAATACTAAGAAGATGGCCTCGAGTAGGGTTTTAACCACTTCCTCTATCGATATCTCGATAAACGGGGTTGTGTCATAGGGGTAGACAACTTTGATGCCTTCAGGAAAGAAGGGGGTCAGCTCATCCAGCTTGGCCCGAACTGCGTTGGCGGTTTCCAATGCGTTCTTACCAGTCGCTAGGGCAATGGATATCCCTGTTGCTGGCTGCTTGTTGTAATTCGAGACAGTTTGATAGGATGCCGCGCCTAATTGGACCCTAGCGACATCTTCCATTAACACCTGAGAGCCATCAGGGTTGACCTTGAGCAAAATTTTCTTGAACTGGTCAACCGTTTGCAATCGCGATTGGGCCGTAATCGTGGCGTTTAGCTGTTGACCGGGTACGGCTGGCGCCGCACCAAGTTGGCCAGCAGAGACCTGAGCATTCTGCTCCTGTATAGCCGCCACGATATCCGATGGCATCAAGTCATAGTTTTCCAACTGGTATGGGTTAAGCCATATCCGCATGGCATATTCCGCCCCGAACAGCTGGGTTTGCCCCACGCCATCCACCCGGCTTAGCGGGTCAAGCACATTACTGGAAATATAGTCTGAGATATCTTCGTTCGTTAAGGATGGATCATCAGAGACAAAGCCAATCACCATAAGAATCGAATTACTGGCTTTCTCGACTTTAACGCCTTGGTTTTGTACCTCAAGCGGTAGTAATGGGGTTGCAACAGAGAGTTTGTTTTGCACCTGAACCTGGGCAATATCCGGGTCTGTACCTGCCGCAAAGGTTAGGGTCGTGGTGATATTACCGAAAGAGTCCGACGTTGAGGACATATAAAGCAGATTATCAAGGCCATTCATTTGTTGCTCGATGACCTGAGTCACTGAGTCTTCAGCGGTTTTCGCTGATGCACCAGGGTAGGTGGCAGAAATCTGAATTGCAGGTGGAGCAATAGTCGGGTATTGGGCAATAGGCAGCAGGATGATGGAAATGACCCCCGCTAACATCACCAAAATCGCAAGCACCCAAGCGAAAACAGGTCTTTGTATAAAGAAATGAGCCATGAACCCGTCCTATTTACTTCGAAGGATTGTTAGTCGTTGTGGTGCTAATTTCATGGGACTTGCTAACTGGTGCACCTGAGCGAACAAACTGCAAACCGTCGACAATGACTTTATCGCCGACACTCAGCCCCTTGGTGATGAGCCACTGGTTATTAACGAGCCGGTCGGTTTGAACGGTTTTCACTTCCACTTTGTTGTCTTGCCCAATGACACTTACCTGAGCCTCTCCTTTAGGGGTGCGGGTTAAGGCTTTGGCTGGAATTAATATTGCTTTGTCGACCACCCCTCTTGGTAGGGAGGCCCTGACAAACATGCCGGGTAGCAGAATCTGTTGAGGGTTTGGAAAGGAAACCCGCAGGACAAAAGAACCGGTTGTTTCATCGATATTGATATCAGAGAAAAGGATCGTGCCGGGTTGATCATAAGTGGTGCCATCTTCGAGAGATAACTGGATGTCACTTAATTCAGCATCATCGCGCTTGAAAGCGCCTTGGGCAAGTTCTCGCCTGTATTGCAACAACTCGGTACTAGAGGCGGTAAGATCGACATGCATTGGGTTATAAGTTTGTACCGTTACCAAAGGGGCAGATTGATTAGCCGTCACCAATGCACCAGCCGTGACTGAAGAACGTCCAGCTCTACCATCAATAGGGGCGTTGACCTTGGTATAGTTGAGATTGATTTTGGCGTTTTCGACACTGGCCTTGGCACTGGCAACATCGGATTGTGCTTCTTGGTAGGTTGCAACAGCATCATCATAGTCCTGTCGTGAGACTGCCTTCTCCCTGACAAGGCGACGGTATCTATCTGCACGATTTCTCGCAGTAGCAAGATTGGCTGTGGCCTTGTTGAGATCAGAGCGGGCTTGATCGAGTGAGAGTTGAAATGGCGCTGGATCTATTTGGTAGAGGGGCTGGCCTTTTGCCACCATGGTTCCTTCCTCAAACAATTGCTTGAGGATAATCCCACCCACTTGAGGGCGAACTTCAGCTTCATAAGAGGCAACCGTTCGGCCAGGCATTTCATCGCGAAGCTCGACCGAATTGGTTGCGACAGTGACATAACCAATGTCATATTGCGGCCCTTGTGGGGCGGTAGCTTGTTTGTCTTCACAGCCTTGAAGAAAGGTGATGCTTAACAGGACTAAAGACAAAGAGAACGGTTGTAACAGTTGCTGCTTAACACTGATCATTACGCCAACCTACCTTAAAGCGACAAACTAAAAGCGTGATTAAGCCTTGCTCTAATCATAAAGAGTAATGAATAGCTTATTCAGGTTTGCGACGTGACAGTGTCTTATCTTTGCGCAGGATTCTCTTTTAAGTACTGACAAAGAAGCTCAAGAAACTGATTAGCCGTTGAAGATAAAGGGGAATGGTCGGCAAAAAGTAAACTGATAGTGACAGGGATATGCTCTGTTAATGAGAGAACCCTGACTCTCTTTTGGTAGTTATTTGCTGTCCAAGGGTCAACAATCGTGACGCCCATGCCCTGAATGACCAACTCCGCAGCGGTAGAGTACGATCTTACTGATAGCTGAAAGTGGTAATCAGGGGCGTGTTTTAAGATGGCATGCTTAACAGCAAGCCCTAGAGGATCACGTGCATCCAAGCCAACAACAGGGGCAAGATTAAGAATTTCAGGTATTGTTATTGAGTTCGAAGGCCAAGACTGATTGTTTGCTAGCAAGGCGGCCATTTCGGCCTTTTTTAGTTCCTGACTGGTTATCCTTGGAGGTGCTGTGTGACCAAAGCTAATCGCAAAATCGAGTTGGTTTTCCAATAAAGCATCACAGAGCTCATTCTGATTTCCTGTCGAGATTTCAGCTGATACTGGCGATAATTGACACAACTTAGCTAATACTGGCGGAATGAGACTGGTTGAAAGAATTGGCGGAGCTCCGATACGAAGATGGGAGTGTCCTTTCTGCAGTTTACTCGTAAGGGATTGCAGGTTTCCTACTTGACGATAGAGCTTTTCAGCCTCAGGTAATATGGCTTCGGCTTGTTTAGAGGGGATAAGTCGACCTTTGTGGCGATGGAACAGAGGAAAGCCAAGTTGCAGTTCTGTATGAGCGAGCACTCGAGTAACGTTTGGTTGTGAAACGTGCAGTAATTTAGCTGCCCCAGACACACTGCCACTTTTCATTACTGCGTAAAATATTTCAATTTGACGTAAGTTCAAAATCCAGCCTCATCTATCCCTAAGTGGCGTGTTCCATAAATCATCCCATTCAAAATAACATATATCTCAGTAAGTTGAATCATTATCTAATTACATCAATAGGTCATTTTCATGAATGAGGAAGAGGA
>NZ_JACSOF010000100.1:0-24412 GCF_014349205.1 Photobacterium sp. BZF1 | reverse complement strand
GTGAATATATGGTTATTGCCTAAAATTCCCGATAGTCTAGTTTTAAATAAAATACAAAATTAGAATTTAATTTTTAGAGTCAAGATCAGGTTTTAAAAACAAATCATTTTTTCATCCACACTTTTCTCCTTTGGCTGCTAAATATTTGATTAGCGGTAGCGTCACGATGTGGGAGTAAGTGGCCAATGAAGGCTTTTTTTGAAGTACATTTAAGGTTAGTCATCACGGTTTGGGTGATTTTACTCTCTGTGCTTGGTCTGTTGTATTTGATGAACTATATGAAATTCGACAATCTGATGTCTCAGGTTGTTTCCTCAAAGCTTCAAGTTATCTCTACTTCATTGGAATCTTCAATCCAACGTACAGAACGTTTGGGCATTCCACTTCATTCTGCCCACAACCTCCAAACAAGTTTTAGCAAAGCCAGCACGAGGGAAGAAAACGTTAAAGCAGTGAAATTAATTGATGTAAAAGGGGATATCGTTTTACAAGCCAACACAGTGGACGTTGTCAGCCTTCCACAAGATGTTGTACGCAGGGCGTTGAACTCTAACGAAGCTTATTGGTTATTGAGCACAGAAGACACGCTATTTAGCGGTCTACAGGTCAAAGATAGTTTTGACCAGCTAATGGGCAGCATCGTTATCGAGTACGACAAGAGTGCAATGTATGGGGTATATGCAGCGGTTCAATTGCATCTGCTTGAAGTGACTGTTGTGCTGTTTTTGATATCCGCCCTGATTGTTCTTTTTGCTGTTAGATACGGACTTAGTGATGTCACCAATGTTATCAAGTTAATTCATGGCTACTCAACCCATGGAGTATCGACTAATAATCCGCACAAAACATCAAAACTACCGTCTGGAGAAATGACCCAGAAGTTTGCCGAACAAATTATTCAAAGTGAAAAAATGAAGACTCATGTCTCTGATGAAATTGATAAAATTAAGTCTGTTTCAGGAACTGAAAAACAAATTAAACGCGCCGATTCTGTAGAGGTTAGCCAATGAGCCAAGTAAAAAGCTTGGCAAGCTTCATAAATAGCCGACTAATTCTAATTACGGTATTAACTGCTTTGTTTGCCTCTATATTGAGTGCATTCTATACCTTGGCAGAGTTTAATTTTGCTATAAAGCCAGAATTGCTTAAAAAAGCCAATGTTGTCGCTCAGCTTGTTCATGACGATGTAGAACTGGCAACAGAGGCTGGCGTACCATTGGATCAGATTCGGGGAATGGACGCTTACTTGGCCGATGCTTTATCTAAATATCCAGAACTTAATTTTATTGGGATTAGCGAGGGTAAAGAGAGCCAACTGGGTCAAGTAATATATCAAGCAGGTACTTTAGCTAATGTCGACATAGAGCGTACCCAGCAGTTTGAAGCGACTTCTACACAATATTTAAACTCGTCAATAACTGAACGAGTGTCCATTGCCATTAAAGAGCTTCCATCGCTATTTTCGATGCCATTTACAGACAACTCAGTCAAAAGTGATGTGTTCCGTTTGGCGATAAATGACCAGCAGGGACAGATCGGAAGTGTTATTGTTGGCCTGGATGCGACATATATACAGTCCCAGCTGCTCGATATTTTCTTTGATATTGCCATTGTACTTATTGCTGTACTGCTAGTTTGCTTTGAAGTCGTCATGGTTGTGGTGATGGTCTACATTTCAGGTCCGCTTGAAGAGTCCGAATCAATATTGAAGCGCCAGATAAAAGGTGATTTCTCGGTCAATGACCAGACGTCTGAGCGAGGGGCCATTGGTACTTTCTCCAATAAACTGAACCATGACTCAAGGCAGCTTCAAACGAAATTCACATCGTTGTTCAACTATTTATCGAATCAAAAATCCACTAGTAACAACGAAGCCGACAGCCTCAAGCAGCACCTGAAGCGAATTTCGGAGAAGTTTAACTTGCAGCGTAAGCTACAGGTTCGCAAAGGCGACATTGTCGATGCCCGCATTCCACTGTTTGTGTTCTCGTTTGGTGAAGAGCTGCAAAAATCCTTTATGCCTTTGTATGTGGCTGAATACTACGAACCCAATTCGTGGATTAGCCAAGGGGTTATGCTAGGTCTACCTATTTCTGTCTTCATGTTCGTGATTGCCGCCTTTACGCCGTTTGCCGCCAAACTCGTCGACCGATTTGGTCAAAAAAGATTGTTTCTATTTGGACTTATCCCGGCCATTGCAGGTTATTTAGGGTGCGCTTTTGCAACCAACAGTATGGATATCGTAATTTCCCGAGGCATAACAGCGCTGGGGTATGCGGTGATAACCATCAGTTGCCAGAGCTACATTGCTGCCGTAGTAACGTCGGAAAATCGCGCCAAGGGTATGGCAATTTTTGTCGGAGTGCTGATGACAGCCACCATGTGCGGAACCGCATTGGGTGGGATCATCGCCGATCGCGTTGGCTACCAGCCAGTGTTCTTGCTATCTGCTGTCTTGGCTGCCTTTGCCGGTATGCTGGCTTGGCGGATGTTTTCCGCAGAAATTGAAACGACAAATCGCAGTGTCGCCAAGAAAAAAGGCGGTTTATTACTGCTGGCCAAAAATATCCGCTTTGTCGCTGTTGTTCTGTGCTGTGCGATCCCAGCCAAAATTGTCCTGACGGGGTTCCTCTACTTCCTGGTTCCATTGTATTTGGTGTCTTTGGATGCCTCGCAATCAGAAATTGGCCGGATCATGATGATCTACTCGTTGGTCATCATCCCGCTTAGCCCAATTGCATCCGGTATTGCTGATAAAACTCAAAAGACCCGTGAACTTATCGTGTTGGGTACGGTGCTGTCAGGTGTGATCCTTCTTTCGCTCTATGGTGAAGCGTCGCTGTTCAAGATTTTACTTGCTGTCACCTTGATGGGGGTTGCCCATTCGATACTCAAAGCACCGCTTATCGCCTGTGCATTGGAAGCATCTGAAGCTACACCGGAAGTAGGACGCACAGAGGTATTGGGCATCCTACGCACAGCAGAGCGTGTTGGTAGCGTGTTCGGTCCGATTATCGTTGCTTCGCTGCTGGCGTTTGGCAATTACGGCTTCGCGATGGCAGTTGTCGGGGCAGGGATTATTGTCAGTGGTCTGTTGATGCTGTTCTTCTTGAAAGCGCCTTCTTCTCAGGTTAGCCAGGAGGCAAAGGTATGAAGCGATGTACTTTAGCGATATCGATGTCTTTGTCTTTAATGTCTGGCGATGCGTTTGCCGACCAATACCAGGTCGAGAGCTTAGATGCTCAATCCACTGAGACTAAGACCGTATTTATGGCGGTATGGCGTGGTTGCGAAGAGGCTTGTCAGGGGTTTAAAGATTACCTCGCAAACAACGAATACCCGGCAGAAGTTATCGTCAAGAATGCCAACCGTGACCGTTCAAAGCTCGAAGCCATTCTAAACGAGGCCAAAGAGATGCAGCCAGATCTGGTTGTCACTTGGGGCACCAGTGTTAGCAAGGCACTACTGGGCACTCGCGCTGAATATGGTGAAGCGACCAAACTAGGTGATATTCCGGCCTTGTTCATGATAGTGGCTGACCCGTTGGGCGCCGATATTGTCGAGCAGCATGACAAAACCGGAAGACCTATGCTGGCGGGAATCCGAAACAGGATCAGCGAAGATGTCCAGATACGTGCGATGCGTGAGTATTTTCCGGTCGATAAAGTCGGGGTGGTTTACTCCGATGCGGAACTCAATTCAAACCTCAATACCCAGAAACTCAAGCAACTTGCGGCGGAAATGGATTTCGACGTCGTAGAGTCTTTGTATCTCCTTGACGAAGAGGGAAAACCATTACCTGATCAGTTCGATGCAAGAATGCAGCAGCTTGTAAACGAGGGTGTCGATGTCGTGTACGTTGGCTCGAGTTCATACAACCTTGCCAATACCGATGCTTTTACCCAGTCGGCCATCGAATATGGGTTACCTGTTGCCAGTGCTTATGACTCAATGGTGACCAAGTCCTCAGCTTTGATTTCGGTGTCGAATAAATACTACCGGGTTGGTCAGCTTGCTGCTAACCAAGCGGTAAAGATTCTATTTGACGGTGCGGTGCCGGGTGAGATGCCGATTGCAGAGCTCAGTCATTTCTCGATTTCAATCAATATGGCCGTTGCGAGGGAAATGGCATTGTATCCGCCTATTCAGCTGCTCCGTTTCGCTAACCTAGTTAATGCTACGCCTGTTGTCACCCGGACAGACAGTGAAGGCAACGGTCGAATCATGGATGGGGAGACCAAGTAATGAATGAATTACTCGATATACAAGGTAGTTTCTTGGTCGTAAAAGATGCCAGTAATAAAGAGTTCGTTGGCTCTGGGTTGGTCGTTAAAGAAACCTTGAGCGGTGATTACCAATACTCGGTTGATGTCCTCGTCAGCACCTCGGATCCGGCTGCTTGGATTGGCGAGGAAGTTAGTTGCAATGTGTTTGATGTCCTTGGTGATAGCCGTAGTGCTGTCAGGGAATTCAAAGGTGTTGTGATAAAAGCCCAGGCTCAATCACAACGGATTGATTCCTCATTTTACAGTATTAAGTTGACGGTAAAGCCATGGCTGTTCTTGCTTAACTACTCACGGAACTGTCGGGTATTTCAGGAAGCAACAACCCAATCGATCGTCACTTCCATCTTCGACGAACTAGGTTTCAAAGGCAGTTACAGCGTTAAGAGCATGCCTTCTACCAAGCGGGAATATTGTGTTCAGTTCAATGAATCTGATTTTGAGTTTGTTACCCGTTTGCTGGCGGAAGAGGGCGTGCACTATTACTTCGGCAAAGACAGCAACTCGGGAACGCTTTATTTACAGCAGGCAGATAAGTCATTTGCCAAAACCGATGCGGCCAAGCTTGATTATGCCTCGGCGCCAACAGGGGATAACGACATTCTCGACACCTGGCAGCGTGAACATGCTTTTTTGAGTGCTTCACTCGAAATAGCCGGGTATGACTACAACCAATCCAAATTGATCACTAGCAAGGCCAAGAAAAGCAAATACACAGTATCAGGCAATACCAAGCTGACTGATTATCGCTACCCAACAGCGAGTCCTGCTGGAAGCTACAGTGATTTGGCTTCTGTAGGGGACATACAGCGCTCACAGCAAGACTCCAGTTACCACTGTGTCCAGGCCACTTCACAGTCAACTGATATCTGTGTCGGGCACTTTATGACGCTGGCTTCCCACAGCCAAAGTTCTGAAGAAGGCAATTACCTTGTCTCTTGCCTTGATTATGAATTTGGTGCCGACGGGTCAAACAGTTTTTGCTGTAAAACAAGCTTTAGTTGTATTCCCGAAGACCAGATATTTTTCCCGCAACAGAAAGAAAAGCCAACCTTGTTTGGTCTGCAGTCGGCTGTTGTCGCGGGCAGCAAGCAAGGCGAGCCAGCGAGTGACGCGCTGGGCAGAGTCAGGATCAAATTTCATTGGGACCCAGAGACCGGCGATAAAACCAGTTGTTGGGTGCGTGTGGCCCAAGGGATGGCTGGCAGCAGTTATGGTATGCAATTTCTGCCTAGGGCTGGGCAAGAAGTGCTGGTGAGTTTCATCAACGGTGATCCGGACCAGCCAGTTGTGGTTTCCAGCGTCTACAACAGCAGTAACAAGCCACCATACCCGACGGCGAATACAACCCAAAGCGGTGTTAAAACCAAACTGGCTGGTGAAACCAACGAACTACGGTTCGATGACAAGAAAGACAACGAGGCTTTCTACCTACATGCAGCCAAGGACTTTACCAGTGAGGTGGTTAACGACCATCAGGAAACGGTGGGCGGAGAGATGAAGCTAGCGGTAACCAAGAATATTGCCCAAAGTGTCGAGAAAGCCTTCACCCTGACCGCCAAAGAAGATATTTCGCTCACGACAAACAAGTCTTATGCGCTCAAAGCTGATGATGCGATTACTGCCCAAGGCAAATCGATCACCATAACTGGCTCAGATACTTTAACGCTCAAGGTTGGCGACAGCAAAATTGTCATGAGCAGCAGCAAGATAGAACTATCAAGCAGCCAGATTGCCATTGCCGGAGATTCCAAAGTCTCTATTGATGGGGGAAGCCTTAGCCAATCCGGGACTTCAGTCAGTATCAAAGCCGATGGTTCGTTCAGTGGCAAAGCGGGGAGTTCAATGTCGCTTCAGGCCAACAGTAGTTTTACTGCCAAGGGCACCAGCAGTGCAACCATCAAAGGACTTAATGCCACCTTGCAAGGTGATGTGGGTGCCACAGTCAAAGGTACCGCAAAAGCCGAAGTCAGCTCGAGCGGCCAAACCGCCGTCAAGGGCGGGATAGTGATGGTGAACTAGATGAAAAAGATCCCGTATGCCAGCTCAACAGACATCTTAAGCTACATAGCCCTTTCGGAAGAGGCAGAAGTGGTAGTTCAGTGCGATGCGCCGCCGTTAGAAGTGATAACACAGCTCAATCAAGCTGAATGCTACATCGATTTGGGCCATTTCTTCGCCCATGCGCTGCCTATGAGGGAGGCTATCTGGTGGTGTGTACAAGCTATGCGCTTGCGTCAGCCAGACTGGAGCCTAGAAGAAGCAAAACTCATTGATGACTGCGAGCGCTGGGTTAGGGAGCCCAATGAGGGACAGCGTCGCCGTATCGAAAGCCAGTTGGAAGCAATGAAGGACGATAGTGCGCCTAAATGGCTTGGTCAGGCTGTTTTTTGGAGTGGCACCGGCAGTATAGCGCCGGCTGATAATCCCGTCGTGATGCCGGTTGAATGCCTTTATGCCAAAGCGGTCGCCGGTGCGGTAAATACCGCTGCAGTGATACCGGAATGGCAATCGAAAGAAAAAGGCCACCGGAAATATTACCAAGGGGCTTTTCAAATAGCACTCGATATTGCTAATGGCGGTGCCGGAACAGTGAAACAAGGAGGTGATGTATGCCATGCGCTGCTCGACTAACCGACATGCACACTTGCCCGATGCAAACGCCGGGAACGCCACCTATTCCGCATGTTGGAGGGCCAATTGTCGGTCCTGGTGCTGCAACGGTACTTATTTGTTTCTTGCCCGCAGCCAAAATGGGGGACTCATTGGTGTGTGTCGGTCCGCCAGATAGCATTGCCAAAGGCAGTGCCACTGTTCTTATCAACAATACGCCTGCCGCAAGGATGGGTGATACCACAAGCCATGGGGGTTCCATCGTCGTAGGTGCGCCAACGGTGCAGATTGGTGGTTAATTAGGATTTAAACGCTAGGAGAGAGCGATGCCGACTTACACGCGTGGTGACATTATTTCGCAAACAACATTTTGGGATACCTACCATAAGCGGGAGCAGATTGAGGAGTTGGTCGAGCAGGCCAAAATCGCAGATAAAGAGCTACATAAGTTCATGTTGGAATTGACAAAAAACGTCAAATGCGAGGGTGGCAAGCCGATTAAGTATATGCGCGGGCCATTGAAAACCCGTGAGCGTATTGCCGAAAAGTGCGGCATTACCCAATGGGACGACCCGAGTACTGACAGAACATCCAGTGTGAAAACACCACTGGAAGTAAAGGATATTTCAAGGGCTACCATCGTTTTCAGCACCATTGCCCAAATGATGGCGTTCCGAAATTACATTTACAAAACGCCTAACTTCCAGGCCATCAAGGACAAGCAATCACCAGCTGTCAAAGACTTGTGGACCAAGGGGGTTGAGGATGAATACAAGGACGTGAAGTTCTTCTTGCAGGTCAATATTGAATTTACCAGCAATGTGACTAACCGTCCTAAAGAGAAACGTACCATTCCACACATTGTCGAGTTGCAGCTCAATGTGTCGCAAATGGCGCGGGGAAAGAAGTACGGCCATGCATTCTATAACCTTTCGAGGCTGGGAAAACTGGATGGGAAGTCGGTATTTGTATGGGATAACTCTGACTGCGTAATTACTGTTCCGGGAGCCAAGAAAGGTAATGTTGGCAATAAGTTACGCACTGCAATAGTGATGTGTCGCAGTATGGCTCAGGGCGATCAGCAGGTACTGCTAGCAACCAATATCTTGTCAAAAATGCTAACCAGTAAACTACGCCTGTTGGACAAGCGAGTGACTGGTAAAAAAGTGGAATACAACGTATATGCCAATGGCGATAACCCATTAGTGATCCGCTGTGGGCCCTATAACTCCAAGGTTGCTGCCAATCAAGACTCAGGACCTGCGCAGGCTTGGGCTATCTCTTATCTATCAAGCTTTATCTGGGGCAACTTTACCGCATTCCAGAGCAAACCTGGCATTACTGGCACCGCCGCAAACTGGTTTGCCGAACACTAATTAGGGATTTTACCAAGGGCGTTTAGCCAAGGTCTTAGCATCAAGGAAGTAGGCACTATGTTTGACGATTTGCTCCAGCCGATATCAGATGACCAACCGGGAGGTGAATACCTCAAGGATAACCGCGCTCTGTACCGAGGCTACCGTAATGCTTTTAACGTTGCCCAGTCATCTTTTCGTCAGTTGGTAGAAACACCTGAAGCTGCCGAAGATATTGAGACGGTTAATGCCAACAGCGATAACTGGACAAATTTGGCCTCGGAATGCCACAGCTGTTTGCAGCAGCACTCTAAAGACGTGGAGATCCTATCTTGGTATACCGTCTCGCAGTTATTTACAGCCGATCCTTTGACCAATCTGGCCAGCGCCCTGACAACCTTTGAGCAGGTCATCAATCAATATTGGGAATCGCTGCAACCGATACTGCCTGAAAAGAAACGCAAAGGGGCGACCGAAGCCGAACAGGACAAAGAAGTTGTAGAGCACAGGGTAAAACCACTTTTGCAGTTAGTGGGAGACACCGCCGAAAGTGGCTTGTTGTATATGCCGCTTCAAATACTGCCTTTGGTCGGAGATGTCGACTATGGAAAGTTTTACGCGGCGGAAAAAGCGGGCAGCCTAGCCGAACTCAAGCAACAAGCCGTGTCGGTGTTTAGCGCTGAAAAAGCTGATGTCGAGGCGAAGATCATCACCTTGGCAGAGGTGCTAAAGGCATTGGCAGCGCTAGAGAAAGCGATCGGCGAGAAATGCCTTGCTTCGGGAACAACCGGGGTTAGCTTTCGCTTTGTCAAAGAGACGATTGAACGCCTGATTGGCGCGATGAAGTATTTGGTGGGTGACCAGTTTGCAGTTTGGCCACTTGATATCCAGGCGCAAGATCAGCAGTCCGAGCAGGCAGCAACACAGCCTACTGAACAGGAACAAATGAACAACCCTAACAGTAATCAACTAGAGGGAGGAAATTCACAAACAATAAGCCAGACAGCCGCGAACATGAATATGGTCCACAGTGCTTTCCAAGGCCAGGCTACACAGGGTATGGCCTCGCGAGAGCAGGCGCTGGCTGAGCTACAGAAAATAGCCGATTACTTCCAGCAAACAGAGCCGCATAGCCCTATTTACCTGTTGTTAAAGCGGGCCATTCGATGGGGTGGCATGTCACTACCGGAACTGTTGCAGGAATTGGTCGGTGATCAAGAATCAGTGAATTTAAGGATCCAACAGCTGGCAGGGCTGGAAAGTGCTGAGCATCAGGCAGCCTTTAATCCTGCACATTCGCCTTCGGGAACACCAGCTAGTGTTCAGGTGAGTGAGTCTCAAGCGTCATCCGCAGTATCGATGCCCCTTGATGAACCAACGCAAGGTTCGGTCTCAGCAAGCCAAAGCTCAGAGGGTAGCGGCTTGTCACAGATCGAATGGTAATCACATCTTTCATTTTGAAATGCATATCCATTGTAAATAAAGAGGGATAAATAATGGCTTCTATTTTTATGCGAATCGACGGACTGAACGATATCAAAGGTGCCGCGACTGTTGGTGATATTGGTGGTAAAAAAGGCTTTTTCGCCCTAGATACCATGACCTGGGGTGCAAACCGTGGCGTGAATGTCGATGTCGGTAACGCAAACAACGCCGATAAAGGGATGGTTTCCCTTGATGCTATCCATATCTCGCGTACCTCCGATGGTGCCTCGCCGCATCTCACTACTTTTCTTTTTGCACCAGGCGCTGAAGGGAAAACGGTAGAAATTCTGCTGACCAAACCATCGCGTGATGGTGCGGGCGCAGACCCTTATTTAGTTATCACGTTGGAGAAAGCCCGTATCGCCGATTACAACATCAGCGGCTCCGACGGCAATTTACCTGCTGAAACATTCAGTTTGACCTATACCACGCTCACCAAGGTGTACTACCAGGAAGGTGACGGCGGCAAGATTGAAAAAGGCGATACCGTCAAATTCGATTGCACCACCGGCAAATTAGAGTCGAAAGCTAGCTAACTCTAAAGATAAAGGAGATACAACGTGGCCTTAAATTCACAGCACAAACGTGTAAGCAAAAACCGGGTAAGTATTACCTATGATGTCGAGACCAATGGTGCCGTTGAAACCAAGGAATTGCCATTTGTAGTGGGTGTCATTGGGGATTTCTCTGCCCATAGGGATGATCGCGAGGAACTGGAAGATCGCACTTTCTACCAGATTGACAAAGACAACTTCGATACCGTGCTAAAGCGTGTTGGACCTGAGCTAAAGCTAAAGGTCGACAACACCTTAGCCAATGATGACAGCCAGTTTGAAGCCGCCCTGACTTTCAATTCAATGAAAGACTTCGAACCGGATTCGCTTATCGAGCAGGTTGAACCACTTCGCAAATTAGCTGAAACGCGGCAGCAGCTCAAAACCTTGCTATCGAAAGCCGACCGCTCTCGTGATTTGGAGAAGTTACTGAAGGAAGTGCTGCAGAGCGCTGATCAGATCAACGCGCTGTCTAGCGAACTGGGAATAGAGAAAAAAGGGGATGAGTCATGAGTGCAGAGTTAGAAGCACAAGCGGCAACGGCCACAGAAGAAGGTTCGTTGAGCTTATTGGATAGGGCGATAACCGCAACAACCCAGACCCCGGCTGATACCACAAAGGAGCTCTTTTCTGTTCTGGCAGAGCAAGCTCTCGACGGAACGGTTACCTGGGACAACAACCTGACCAAGACTATCGAAAATGCCATTGCTGAAATTGATAAGCAAATGTCAGGTCAGTTGTCTGCCATTATGCAGCAAGACGATTTTCAGCGCTTGGAAGGGTCATGGCGCGGCCTGAATAAATTGGTTCGTGAAAGTGAAACCGGCCAATCCTTGAAAATCAAACTGGTCGACTTCTCGAAAGACGAGTTGCTTGAGCAGTTTGAGGATGCGCCAGCAGTAGACCGCAGCCCGCTGTTCGATGCTTTGTACCAGAAAGAATTCGGTACTGCAGGCGGTGAGCCCTATGGTGCGCTGATAGGTGATTATAATTTCAGCCATAAAGACGAAGATATTGCTTTGCTTCGTTATATGGGCGAAACCGCAGCTGCCAGCCATGCGCCATTTGTTGCGGCGGCCAACCCACAAATGTTTGAACTCGATAGCTTCGAGACATTCAATGAGGGTAAGCCGGTTGCACCGGGCTTTGATTCACCAGCTTATGCATCTTGGAATGCGTTCCGTGAAAGTGATGATGCACGCTATGTGGTGCTGACTTTACCACAGACACTGGCGCGTTTGCCTTATGGCGAAAAAGGCCTGTCAACCAATGCTTTTTGTTATGAAGAGTTAGCGACAGATACCGACGGAAACCCTAAACCGAGCGATAACTCGCAATTGGTGTGGTCGAATGCTGCCTATGAGCTAGGTCTGAAAATGACCCAGTCCCATACTGCATTTGGTTGGTGTACTGCTATCCGTGGATTGGACAACGGCGGTAAGGTAGAGAACCTGCCGAACCTGACTTACAAGTCTGTGGCTGGTGATCTGCAGCAGCAGTGTCCGATTGAAGTCAACCTGACTGATGAGCGCGAGAAAGAGCTGAGCGATCTCGGGATGTTGCCTTTGGTCCATTATAAAAATGCCAACTACGGCGTGTTTATCGGTAGCCAGACGACACAGAAACCGAAGACCTATGCTGACCCAGATGCCACCAGTAATGCGGCTATCTCGGCACGACTTTCCTACATCATGGCCAGTAGCCGAATTGCCCATTACCTGAAAGTAATGGGACGAGACATGCTGGGTTCCAACCTAGAAGCCAGTGATATCCAGAAACATCTACAAACTTGGATCGACCAATATACCAACTCAGGGGCTGTGGGTAATGCGGAGCGTTCGAAAACCCCGCTTTGTGAATCACAGATCCAAGTGGTTGAGCAACCTGGCCGTCCAGGTTCTTACTCGGCAGTGGCCCATTTGCGTCCTTGGTTGCAGATGGAAGAGCTGACGACATCGGTTCGTATGGTCGCGAAAATACCGGGTTAACCGCCTGGGTTTGCAATAACAAGGAACTAAAGGTTGGTATCAGGATGATAAGTGCAGACCTACAGCAAAAGCTAAACCAGTTAGACAGCAGCGACAAAGCGTATTTACATGATGCTTTGGTGCTGTTGGCTCAAGCTGACAAAGGTATGCTTAGCAGCCAACAGGCTTTCAGGTCGGTGGTAAATCGACTTATTGCTGAAATAGATCGCTTGGTGTCTGCGCAAGTGTCTGCACTTATTCACCATCCTGAATTTACCCAGCTCGAAGCTTCATGGCGGGGGGTGGAGACCTTGGTTTCACTCCCTGTTAACTACCAAAAGATAAAGGTCAAAATTTTAGATCTTGCTTGGGACGAGCTATCTTATGAACTCAACACCGCAGTCTCACTCAAGCGTACCCGTTTATATAATCTCATCGGTAACCAAGAGCTTAATACCTCTGGCGGTCAGCCATATGGCCTGATGGTGGTTGATCACCAAATATCGATGGATTTCGACAGTGATTACGATGATATCTACACCCTGGAACTACTGGCCAAAATGGGGGATCACTGTCTGTGCCCCTTCGTCGCTTCACCTTCTGAGCATTTTTTCGGTGAATCAGGTGCGGATTGGTTGTCGGATACTCATCGCATTCAAAAGATAATAGATGGCCCTGAATTTATTTCGTGGCAACGGTTACGAAGCCTCTCAACTTCGCGATTTATCGGTCTCACTCTCCCCAGTATCCGTCTGCGCGAGGCATACGGACAAACTATCTGCAAAAAAGTGGTCTTTTCTGACGTTCATTTGGCTGGCAGTGAAGATATGCCGCAAGGGTTGTGGGGGAATGCGGCGTTTTTGTTTGCCTCTGTTGCGATGCGGGAGTTCAACCGAATCAACTGGTTTGGTTTCATGAAGTCCCGTTGGCAGGACAAATATCATGGCGCCCTGGTCAACCTGCCGCCTAGCAGCATAGGTGCGATTTCTGTTCAGAACCCGAAGCCTAGTGTCAGGTTCATTACGGAAATGGGCAGCTTTTATGCTGAAAACGGCTTTATTCCTTTATGCCACAGCCTGACGACAGACAAGTTCTACTTCAGGGGCAATGGTTCAATCTGGGATCATGGCGATGATGATGCCGAAGCCGTGATGGGACAGATCCAGACCACCCTGATGATCTGCCGTATTGCCCATTACCTCAAGGTGCAAATCAGGGGGATGATGGGGAACTTCCAAACTGCCAAAGAGTGCGAAAACTTCCTCAATAGCTGGCTTGATAACTATGCCAGTAATCTAACAGAAGCCGATGAAATTACCCTTGCAAAATATCCGCTGAGCAAAGGCAGGGTAACAGTCAGTGAGGTTGAAGGGCAGCATGGTCGATACACCTGTGATGTGCTGGTTCAGCCGCAATACCAATTCGATAACGCGTGTGGAGAGGTATTGATTTCCACTGACCTTGGTGGTGAAGCTCGTCCTGCTTCACCTTTATCATCATCGCAAGGGGCTGTTGCCGGAGGTGTCGCATGAGTTTTTGGGGCACATTCATCGCAAAACAAAACGGTAATGAAGATGACCTGCTGGAATCGATTCGCTACCAGCTAACGGTATTGCTGAATTCGGAAGCGCCGATGCGGGTGCTTCCCAAGCAATTTAAAGAGGTACAGCTATCCAATTTTAGTTTCGGACTCGATGCGGCCTACAGTGTTAGTAGCCAAGTTAATAAAGAGCAATTCTCGCGTTCCCTCGAAAAATGGGTGCGTGCATTTGAACCCCGCCTGTCAGAAGTCAGTGTCTTCGTAAAGGAAAGCGACCCGAGCAAAAACATCATGAAGTTTTCGCTGATGGCGAAAGTCGATGTACAAAATGGCGAGCACGTTTTCCTTTTCGACTCGAGTATTAGCCTCTCAAGTCAGTCGGCAAAAATGGAGGGGCAAGAAGTTGTCTGATCAATTACTCAGTTACTACGAACGGGAGTTGGCTTATATACGCCAGTCTCTGGAGGGCTTTGGCCAGCAGTTTCCCGAGCATGCCAGTTCGATGCGGTTAAATCAGAGTGGTCAGGAAGATCCGAATATCAGCCGCTTGATAGATGCCGTGGCATTGCTGACGGCAAAGACAGAAAAGCGTATTGATGAACAATTTCCCGAAGTTCTGCAAGATCTGTTTAACGTGCTGTATCCCGGATATTTGCAAACTGTTCCGAGCTATGCGCCGTTTAAGCTTGAATTGTCCGGCGAGGCAGGAGCAGAGCCATTGTCATTAGCCAAGGGTTCTGAGTTGTCGGTTCAGGTAAACCAGAGCGAGTGCCTTTTTACCCTTGTCGATGAACTGGTGGTTGCCCCTTATGATATTGCGCAAATAGAAGCCAGTTCGGCCCCATTTAATTTCCCGACGCCGAAAGCGATTCGCCGTGCCGATGCCGTTATACAGTTAACGCTGAAAAGTGATGACCCATCGATATTGTTTTCCCAAATGGCGCTCGGCCATTTCGATTTTTATGTCAGGGGGTTTGAAAATAGCTCCCGTGGCTTGATTGATTTGTTGTTGCTCAATACCGAAGCCGTGTCGCTATTGGACGAAACCGGTTGCCAATCGGAAATCGATGTCGGCAGGCTTCGCTCACGGGTCGCTGATCCGGATTTCAATTGGTTGCCGCAATACGGCAACCATCTTGCAGGCTTCGATCAGCTCCGAGATTACTTTGCCTTTCCCGATAAAGCGGCTTATTTGAGAATTGATGATCTCGGTAAGGAGCTGATGCAGTTTTCAACCAATACGCTGACGCTAAATTTCTTTGTCCAGCAGTTGCCAACCGAGTTCTTGCGTCTGTTCACTAGCCAAGTTTTCGCTTTGAACACCGTGCCTGCCATCAATCTCTACCAACAGCACGGTGAACCCATTCGTTATGACTTTACCAAGCTGGCAATGCCAGTAGTGGCCGATGTTGATAATGACAGCGATTTAACCGTTGTATCTATTGACACCGTTAATGAAGTTCTGCCGACCGGTGATGCCCCTTTAATGCCGGTTTATGACGGAGGGTATTGGTTAGCGCAGCAAAGGCCGAAATGGCAAGCCCGACAAAAATGGGATGAGAAAGGACGGCGTCAAACTGAAATATCCATCAGCGATGCTGATATGCGCGATGGCAAAGAAGACGTTGTGTTGTCCTTGCTGCTCAATGTCTGTAATGGCCGTTTACCATGCTTGATCCCCAGCCATACCGAAGCCGACTCGTTGGCAGCGGTAGACCTGCCGGGTTTGATTCGGGTAGTGAAAACACCGACGGCTCCTCAGTACCCCTCCTTGGACAACCATTTGAGTTGGCGATTTATCGCCTTGCTCAATGCCAATTTTTCCAGTTTGGTACAAGTCGATGATCCGACCCGAGTTCTACAGGATGTTGTTCGCCTTTGCTGTAACAGTATCCACTGCAGCGTGGCAGATGCGATTAAAAAGGTGACTTACCGCCATATGGTCGCACCTGTCACGATCGGCAGGCAGAGTATCTTTTCCTCGGGCACAGAGGTGATTTTATTGCTAGATAACGAGCTGCTGGATTCTGAATTTGCCGTGGTCGGGGAAGTGCTCAATGCCTTCTTCAAACAGTTCTGTAGTTTTGACCGCTTTATCCAGCTCTCAATAGAACGCTTCGGCACTGACGAGCCGGGCCTGGATTTTGAAAAATGTCACGGGAGCCAGTTATGTCTGTAGCCTCTCGTTTGCTATCCCAGCCTCAGCAGTTTGATTTCATTCAGGCTGTTCGTATTCTCAATACGATTAGTTCTGCTAAAGGCATGGATTTGGAACTGTCGGCAGATCCCATGCCCAAAGGGGCTCCATCAGATGTCACCGCTATCAAACATAGCCAAGATAAAATTACCTTAAGCCTTGGCTTGGAGGCGTTGTCAGGATGCAAAGGCGTTATTCCCGATTACCTCTACGCTGAAATGCTCCAAAGCCTGCATCAGGATGACAGGGCATTGCAGGCTTTCCTCGATGTGTTTAACCAACGCTATTTTGAGTTGCGAGCAAGCTTGGAGTGCTCGGGAAACCTATTGCTGCGGGATGAAAGGGAAACCGTACTAGCAGCGCATAGCTCAAGGTTGAGCCAACAAGCAGCGTTAGCCAATCTCTTTTCCTTACCGGATATGAAGGGTAATGCGAGCGAGCAGAGCACCTTGAGATATGGGCTATTGCTTGGCAACAAAAGCCGCAGTCTATCAGGCCTGAAAGAGTTGTTATGTAGCTACTTTTCATTGGATGTTTCACCACGCGTTTTACCTTCGGAGCTGTACCGCATTCGGCCAACCCACCAAACCAAAATTGGCAGCCAGCAAGGTCAAAACCATCTTCTCGGCCAAGGGGTGGTATTAGGTTCGAAGGGGGAGCAAGCATTCAAATCTATCGAAATCTATATCACGCCCCAAACTAAAGCTGAATACAAAAGCTTGTTGAAAAATACTAGGCTGGCACTGGCGATGACACAACTAGTACGGGCCTATCTCAAAGACAACACCGAACCAAAGATCTATCTCTATGTGAAACGGGAATATATCGACCCTCCCGTTCTTTCTATGGGTAAGCAAAGCGTTCGACTCGGGGAAGCCAATTGCCTTGCACCCGAAAGGAACAGCAGTCATTTTCGCAAAATCTTACTACTGCCGGAGAATAATGTATGACACAGGTAAAACTGGGTAACTTGGTAGGGAAACTCACTCCTCAGTTGAAGGCAACGCTGGAGCAGTCCGCAGCCGCCGCGATGGCACAGACCGTACCCGCAATCGAAGTCGAGCATTGGCTGGTAGAGCTTCTGGCAGCTAAAGATGAGCCGTTGCTAAGTTATTTACAACGTCAGCAAGTTGACCCGAATACATTGAACAATGAGCTTTCAATACGCATTGAGCGCTTGGTCAAAGGCAGTAATGGCCAACCGACAATTAGCCGGGCTTTGAGTGAATTAATGGAAGAGGCATGGCTACAGGCTTCGGTTAACTTTGGTCACGGTCAGATCACCAGCTTGCATCTACTACTTGTGTTGCAGCAAGCCGATAACTTTGGTGTCAAAAGGTTACCGCTGGAAAGCTTGAAAGATATCTCGCTTGAAGCTTTGTCGGCACAGATTTCCCAACTGAGTGATGCTGTAGCAGGAAGTGCCCAAGGAAGCTCGGTAGCTGGCGCGCAACACTCCAACTCTTCACCACATAACCAAGGCGGGGCACAAACTGCCGGTGGCGCATTGGATAAATACACGGTCAACCTAACCCAGCAGGCGAGGGATGGGAAAATAGACCCTATTTCAGGCCGCAACAGCGAAGTGCGCTATGCCATCGATATACTTTGTCGTAAGCGCCAGAACAACCCGATCTTGGTCGGTGAGCCCGGTGTCGGTAAAACCGCGGTTGTTGAAGGCTTGGCACTGCGCATCGTTAATGGCGATGTGCCTCCAGTGCTTCAGGGCGTAGAGATTTGCTCGTTGGATTTGGGGCTGTTACAGGCAGGTGCCAGTATCAAAGGCGAATTTGAAAATCGCTTAAAAGATGTGATTAATGAAGTTAAAAGCTCCGAAACACCTATTATCGTCTTCATTGACGAAGCACATACCTTAATTGGTGCCGGTGGGGCTGCCGGGCAAAACGATGCCGCCAACCTGCTAAAACCCGCCTTGGCGAGGGGCGAATTCCGCTCAATTGCCGCCACCACTTGGGCTGAATATAAAAAGTATTTCGAGAAAGACCCAGCCTTGACCCGACGTTTCCAAGTAGTGAAAGTCGAAGAACCTAGTGAAAATGATGCACTGCAAATGCTCCGAGGCGTTGCAGCTTCCCTGCGCAAACATCATGGCGTCTTTATCCGCGAGGATGCGCTTGATGCCGCTGTTTCCCTTTCTGTCAGGTACTTACCGGCAAGACAATTACCCGATAAGGCCATCAGCCTGCTTGATACCGCCTGTGCCCGTATTGCCTTAACCCAGGGGGCGAAACCTGAGCGAATCGAGTATTTGGAACAACAGCTGCGTTACCTGAACAATGAGCTAGAAGCTTGTGATGTGGAAGATACCGTCTTGGTCGCTTTGGCCGAAGATAGGGAGCCGCTGCGCGATACCTTGGCTGCTAAGCAGGAAGAGTTGAAGGATTTGACCGCGCGGTGGGAGCACGAAAAAGCCTTGGTCAAAGAGATCAGTGAACTCACCGAAGGATTAGAAACGAGTCATGCCAGCGGGGATATCAGCGATGCCTCGGTCCAGCAGAGCCAGAATGCACTCAAAGATAAGCTAGCGGAGCTTGATAACGTACAAGGCGAGGATCCTATGGTTTTCGCCATGGTCGACAAACAGGTTATTGCCGAGGTGATCTCCGCTTGGACAGGTATCCCGGCCGGTAACATGGTCAAGGAAGAAGTGGCAGAACTGCTGTCGCTCGAAGATGCCCTTCATCAAAGAGTGATTGGCCAGCAGGCCGCTATCGGTGAACTCGCCAAGAGTATCCGAATTTCACGGGCAGGATTGACAGATAACCGCAAGCCTGTCGGCGTTTTCTTGATGTGTGGCCCAAGTGGTGTTGGTAAAACGGAAACCGCAATGGCGCTGGCCGATAAAGTCTTTGGTGGTGATAACAATCTAACAGTCATCAACATGACTGAGTTCAAGGAGGAGCACAAGGTATCGATGCTGCTTGGCTCGCCGGCAGGTTATGTCGGTTATGGTGAAGGCGGGGTGCTAACAGAAGCGATAAGGCGCAACCCTTACACGGTGCTGCTGCTCGATGAAATGGAAAAGGCCCACCCAGGTGTCCATGACCTGTTCTATCAGGTGTTCGACAAAGGGTATATCAAAGACAGTGAAGGCCGGATGATAGATTTCAAACACACAATCATCATCATGACCTCGAATGCTGCTGATCAGGCAATTTGTGATATTTGCGAGCAACATGAAGAGAGGCCGCAAACTGAAGACCTTGTTGAGCAAATCCGCCCGGCATTGCAGCAATTCTTCAAACCCGCCTTTTTGGGCCGCACCACCATCGTCCCATATTACCCGCTAAACCATGAAGAACTCGGCAAGATCACAGAAATTAGCCTCAACCGTATCGCCAAGAAGGTCAAAGAAAAATACCAGGCGACCTTTGAGTGGGATCAGGCATTCATTGATTTTGTGGTATCGCGAAATACCGATCCGACAACCGGTGGACGCGCCATTGAGCAAATTATTAACCGCTCTCTGATGCCGCGCTTGGCGGTTGAATGTATCCAGCGGTTGAGCGATTGCTTACCAATTGACCAGATTGTCGTTAGTGCAGAGAGTAATTCTGGGCAGTTGGTGCTAAGAATAAATTAGGCCTCGAAAAAAGCTGACAACAGAAAGTGAGGAAGTTGTGCTGAGCCAGGTTGTGAAAGGAAACCCGTTCCAAATATTGAAAGGGATCACTCTAGTTGGTGTATGCCTGACCTGTTCTACCGCATGGGCGGTAGACAGGGTCGTGCTGGCAACACAAAACTGGTCGCCTTACCAGACCGTGAATAGTGACGGTGATATCGGTGGTGTTGCCGTCGACCGGATCAAGTGTACCTTTCGCAATATGGGCCAACCCTATGAGATCAGGATGATGCGATGGGACAAAGCACAACTGCTGGTGGAGACCGGAAAAGTGCATGGTTTCTTTTCTGGCTCTGCCAACGCTAAGCGGGCTTCGTATGCACAAGCCTCAGACCCCATTGTCTCTGAAAACCTCGCTTGGTTTGTCAGTCCTGCTGTGAGGGAAAACATCAATGACGAAACCGCCAAATACAGCCTGAGATACGGCGTTAAATACAACACCAACAAGTGGCTATCGCTAAAGCGCGATGGTTATAACGTGATTAAAAAGCCCCGCGATGCAGATTCTTTATTGCAGATGCTTTGGCAGGGCGAGTTGGATGTCGCCTACGAGTACGAACTGGTATTCGAGGAAGCAATGGATAAAGCAGGTATTCCAAAGGACTACTTCAACAAGATAAGAACCAGCAAGCAAGATTTGATGGTGCACTTTTCCAAAGGGTTTCTGGCCCAGCAACCATCGTTTTTGAACCGCTTCAATCTTGCCATGGCGCAGTGCCGGTGAACATAACAGGGAAGAAGGCCATGACGATTAGTTTTCAATTGATTGAAACACCAGAAAATGAGCAGGTTACCAGCCGGCAAGTGGCGTTGCCTGCATCGGGGGGGACAATAGGTCGCTCTTATGAATGCACCGTTCAGTTGCCGGATTTCAACCGTACGCTTTCCCGAATCCATGCCGAACTGCGGCCCCACGTGGCAGGGGGATTCGAAATCATAGACCGTAGCACCAACGGATTGTTTATCAACGGTGTTCAACTTGGAAAAGGAGCCAACCAGAGGGTCTCCGATGGGGATAAAATAAAGCTTGGTGGATATACCTTGTTGGTCAGCGATATTGACGCATTGTTTGATGGGAATGCTACTGACAGTGCTAACCAACAGTCACGTACACCGTATACATCTAATTCATTTCCGGATGGTCAGCACCCCTTTAGCGCAGATAGCCTCGCCAGTGATGATTTTCAGCAATTTGTGATGAACCAACCTGCAGCGACAGCAGAAGCACATACAATCAATCCGAAACAGACGAAGCAAGCGCATTCGAGTGAGTTTTCTTCTGAGAATATCTTGGACGATGTATTTGGTTGCGATCCCTTTGATGATGACGATTGGCAGGAGCAGGGTAAACCTGAGCATATCGACGATGTTGTTATGCTCGACGATGACAGTGATCCGATCCTTTCGGGTAGCAAAGCGATCACTATCTCAGAGCATCATCATACGGCGGAATTACAGAGCAGTATTGACCGCCTGAACGCCATTATTGCGCAGCAAGAGCGCACCTTATCTGCCTCGATAGATAGGGAAAAGCTCGTTGTCACCATTGAAGCGACACTAGAGCGCTTTCTTGAAAGTTTCCACCCAGCACACCTGGAAGATGAGTTCGACGACTATATCACCGGATGGGGCAATAAAGAGAAGAAATACTGGGCGTTATACAAAAAACAATTTAACCGCAAACATGCTCGTCGTGAGTATTACCGCTTGTTTTCTTCCATCTTGCTCGAAGAGTTAAGTGAAAAGAGGTGATACCCATGAGCATACTGTTCAAGCACAAAACCTCCCAAATTTGTAAACCTCAAGTTGGAAGTTTAAAACTCGCTGGGTATTTGTTTGCTGGCCTAGGGCTTGTGGGCTTAACGGGCGGCTGTAGCTCGAGCGATAACAATGCTGCTTTTGTCCCGGCCATGTCCCTGTCGGTTGAACTGGCTGCGACCAAAGAGCTGAATGTTTTTGATGACGGCCAGTCACGACCCGTTATTGTGCGAATTTACCAGTTAGCCGACGCAGGTAGCTTCCAGAAGTCAGGTTTTATCGCCTTATATGAGTCAGATAAATCAGTCTTGTCCGACTCTCTGATCGATACCACTGTCATGCCTCCCGTCCTGCCCGGCGAGCAGCGAACTTTCCAGCTCGATTTGCAGCAGCAAGCCAAATTTATCGGTGTATTGGCAGAGTTCTCCAACTATGAATCAGCCAGCCCCAAGGCTTTTACCGCGTTAGTGGAAAGCCCAGAGGAAACCCCGCTTATTATTCGGCTTTCCAGCAACAAAGTGGAAGTGTCTCAGCCAGTCGAGGATGCCTGGTGGAAGTTTTAAGGAGTATTACTGTTGAAACGTCAAAATAAAGTTGTATGGAAAGAGGGGATGTTTATTGCCCCACAACATTTTCAGCAGCAAGACCGCCATACTACACAATATATTCAAAAGTACATGTCGCTGACGACGGGCGGCAAGTGCTTTGGTCTCTCTGTGCTGGATATTGAACCCAACTACCTTAAGCTCGGCAAATTCGGCGTGGTGAAAAGCAGCGGTATTTTCCCTGACGGTACATTATTCGACTGTGCCAAGGAGCTACTTCTCGATATACCCGAAGGAACGTTGAACCAGCGCATTTACTTGGCGTTGCCACTGTCTGTAGAGGGCGAAAATGAATATGGCGAACCTGCCGAACAACGACGGTTTGCTGTTTCTCATTGCAACCTATTCGATGTCAGTGACTCAGGCCAGAGTGCGATTGATGCCGAGCTTGCCGAACCTAATATCCGCTTGGTGATAGAAGGTGAGGACGTCACCGGCCTTGCTTTGTTGCCTATCGCCAAAGTGCTGGAGAGGCAGGAAAATGGCGAGGTGATACTGGACAAGAGCTTTATCCCGGCCTGTCTTCATTTTGGTGCTTCCCCGTTACTCAAAGAACGAGTCAAAGAGATCTATATCTTGAGTCAGGTTCGGGCGATGGATGTTGTCCAGCGTATTGGTGCTGGACAGCAAACCAAGAGTGACCTGAGCCTAATGCGAGAGTTCCTGTGGCTTCAAACGCTCAACCGTTGGATGCCTTGGCTTCATCTTAAGCTAGAACAGCCGGAAACCCGAATTGAAGAGTTGTATGAAGGGTTAGTGTCCTTTTCAGCCGAACTCGATAGCTTTACACCGGCAATGGCAGAGCCGCCGACAGATATATCACGAGAGAATCTGCAGGGCTGTTTTTCAAGTCTGTTTTCAGAGCTACGTGACAAGTTATCCATGGTTCAAAGTGACAATGTCACAGAATTTGATTGGGATACCGGTTTGTTTGACAAGCGCCGCTTGCTGAGGCTGTCTGTCCCCAACCTAAATCAACTGGATGGGAAGCGGTTTGTACTGTCGGTCCAGTCGCCGTTTGGCACTGCCGAACTTGCCCAGACGTTCCCAAGTTGTTGCACATTGAGTGGCTTGAGCCAGATAGTCGAGTTGGTGCGAAATGGCCAGTCAGGGGTAACTGTCACTGCATTGCCGGTTGCTCCGACAGAATTAAAAGCACAATCGGATGTGGCGTATTTCGAGATAGATATCGCCCACGATTATTGGCAAATGCTCAAATCGAAAAGGGAGCCGATTGCACTGCATGTCGATAGCCGTATCCCAGAGCTCAATATCAAGCTATATGCGCTGGGGTAGCAGATGGAAGATTTGTTAGATGAAGTGACGGTAACGGTCACTCCAAGCCGAGAACCATCCAAGGCTGGTCATGACCCAATCAATGTGGGTATTCCGCTATCTCATGCCAATGTGCTCAAGAACAAAGCTCGTTATATGTTAGCTATCCAAAATAGCCAGTCATATGATAACCGTCTGCTCAATGCTTGCTCTGATCTGCTTTCTTATGCCGTGACAGTAAGAAGGATGCAATGCCCGGATGATCTTTATGTATTCAGGGCAGGCCTCAAACAGGCCATAACCGAACTGAAATACAAGATCGCCAAGTTGGAGTATCCGCCTTCGGTAGCCGATAAAACCTGTTTTTTGCTGGCAGCGATGATTGACGAGCAAATTGTCCACTCTGCATGGGGGGAAGGGGCTGGCTGGGAAAACCAGATGCTGGTCAGTGAGCTTTTCGGTATCAAAAATGGCGGCGAGCAATTTTATGTCGTGGCAGAGCGGGCCCTGTTGCAGCCAGTATTGCTGGTGGATCTGCTCGAGCTGATTTTCATTTTGCTCAAAGTGGGCTTTAAAGGCCGTTACCGCGCCGGCGGTCAGGAGCAACTCTCGGTTTTGCAGCAAAGGTTGGAAGAAGCGGTCTTTGCAAGAAAACGCAGTTACCTATTTAGCGAGCGTATTCCTGATGTAGCCGTAGAAGAGGGCAAGGTTCAACAGGCTAAACAACCCCAAAAGCCGATTAGGGTATTTCGTTTATTCCTCGGGGTATTTGCAGTATCTGTGTTGTCTTGGGGAGGATTGCAGTATTGGTATGATACCCAAAAGCCGATCAAGGCAAGAGCTTTTACCCAACTTACAGATTTTACCGACGATTTGTATAAGGTCGAAAGTACCCAAGACAACGAGTATGTGTATGTCAGTACACCCGCTGATATCAACCGTCTGCAAGCTTCAAACCCAGTAAGATCATCATCAGGTTCGCGGGCAAATACAGCGATAAATGACCCTTCCACTATTTGGGTGGTTCAACTTGCCACATTCAATTCCCGCTCACAGGTCGAGCAATTTCAGCAGCAATACCAAAGGGCGATTCCGGATACCGTTATCGACGAGTGGCGGGGAAAATATCGCCTGCTC
>NZ_JACSOF010000099.1:0-24446 GCF_014349205.1 Photobacterium sp. BZF1 | reverse complement strand
ATCCATAGGTGATTTGTTGAATAAGTTGCTATCGATCATGAAATTATAAGTTGTAAATTGCTAGTTTATGCAGCGCATAATATTAAAGGAGTATAATATGCAAGACGCAAATTCTAGATTCCCTTTTATTGCTAGAGTTCTTATCTTCAGGCAGTTTCTTTGGGGCGCTGCTTTCTATGGTACCTATGTTCTTCTGACCCGCTTCTTTCTCGAAGAGCTCAATTACAGTGAAGCTGAAACCATCATGATGATGGGGGCATTCGGGGCTGTCGGGCCTGTTTTTTCAGCGGTAGGTGGTTTCGTTGCTGACCGATATATCGGCTCATTCAGGGCGGTTTATATTGGTTATACCGTATACACAATTGGCTTTTTCATCCTGGGTCTGGGGGCAAGCTCGCTCAATGTTCCTTTGAGTATCTTTGCGATAGCCCTTATCGGATACGCGCGAGGACTTTCTGCGACCAGTCCGACGGTACTGTTGGGTAATTCCTATTCAGCAGATAACCGAGAGTCGTTCCAGCAGGGCTTGACCATCAACTACTCGATCAACAACCTCGGGTCATTTTCTTCAAAGTACCTGTTCCCGTTTATGGTGGCTTTCCTTGCCTATAAAGGGAACTTCTATATTGCATCTGGGTTGATGTCTATCACGCTTGTTTTGTTTGTCCTGTTCCGTGATCGATTCACGCAGGTAGGTAACGATATTGACCGCCGTCCTGTACCGATGAAAGTGTGGGGGGCTTTCGTCGTGGGCTCTGCGGTAATGCTAGGCTTGGTATTTTGGGTATTCTCCAACCTAGATGAAGGTAAATACCTGCTTTACGCATTAGGTGTTGGTGCTATTGGCTATTTCATCTTTGAAATTACCCGCGCGACTACGGCATTCAAATACAAAATGTGCGGGGTATTGATCCTTATCTTCATCATGATCGTGTTCTATTTCTACTACGGTCAGATGTTAACTTCGATGAACATCTATGCGATAAACCTGATGGGTGATCACCTATTCGGTCTTATCCCTATCCGTCCTGAATCAAATGCTGCCTTTAACCCACTATGGTGTTTTGTCTTGGGTGGGCCGGTGATTTTTGTTTACGACTGGCTAGAGAAGAAAGGTTTCTCGCCATCAATCCCGACTAAGTTTGCCGCAGCGTTCATGTTCAGTGCCATCGCGTTCTCTTTGCTTGGGCTATCGACTAATTTCGTTGGTGAAAGTGGCAAGATCTCTGCTGACTGGATCCTATGGGTGCATTTCTTCCAATCATTGGCTGAGTTGATTGTGGGGGCATTGGGTGCTGGGTTTATCTTTGAGATGGTGCCACGCTACCTATCCGCTTTCTCTATGGGACTGCGTTCGGTCGCCTTGTCACTCAGTGGTATTTTTGCAGCTGTTATCTCAACCCGTATCGCATTACCGAAAGATGTCGAATTGACCCAGGAGATCATCGAAAACGTCTACGCAGGCTACTTCTTCAATCTGGCAGTATTTGCGGTCGTTATGGCTTTCGTTACCCTTGCTCTGTCTAAAGTGATCACCAAACTGATCCGCAAAGGTGAGGAACTGGAGAAGGAAGAAGAAACGAAGTCACTGACTCCTCAGCATTAATTTTTCTTTCATTCACGACTTACGTTGAAGCGCCAGCATTAAGCTGGCGCTTTTTTTTGAAGTTTCAACAGGTGCAGAAGCTAGGGTAGATTCCTTTCCATGCTAGTTGTTTACGAACTTGATACTTGTACTCTTCTGTTAATTGGTGTGATATTTACCGTATGAAAACACACAAAATAATGGAGGGTGTGTGAAAAAATACTTGCTTGCCGTAGCCTTTGGCGCGGTGATGTTGACTGGGTGTGGCGAGGAGCTAAAAATTACAGCTCAGCCGCTAAAGAATGTTGATAACGTCCGCTATGACGATGGTAACTTGGATGTATATTGTTTAACCGGTATCTGCCAATTTGAACTATCGTCCAACAAAGATGTAGATCTGACCGTGACGATGCATTACAGCGAATCACGCTCTTTTGACAAGATTGAAGGGGTTAGCGTGACTGGCCGTGGAGGTTCAACGGTAGAAATGCAAGGTGGAAAAAGCTTCCAGTTATCTTTGGAAGCCAACAACCCACCTAGCACGATTCAGGTGGTTGACTACTACCGAAATTAATCGACTACGGTTGGCTTAGTTTTCGTTTGTGGCGGTTGGAAGCATTGGGTGCTGGCTTTACAGGAACCGGTTTCTTGCCTGCCACCAAATGGCGGATGGCTAGAATAGGGTGGTGGATGAGCATTTTCGGCCCACTATAGCGCATGATGATACGGGAACGTTCTTTGTAATCTGCTTTGTAGCAATGGATAGGGCACAATTTGCAGGTGGGTTTACCCTCGCCATAGGGGCAGCGGTCGAGCTTTGTTAGTGCATAGCCCAAAAAGTCGACGCACTCTTCACACAACCCATCCGTTCCATGGTGATCCTTACAGTAAATCTTTACCATCGCCTCGATGGTTTTGTACTCAGTTTTTAGACTCCCAATCAAGACGGAAGCGTCTAGTTCGTGGTCACTCATGGTCATTTCTCTTGCTTTGAATCAAGGCTATATAGATAAAGTTATATTTCAAATGTAACTTATTGGCAAGGTGAAAAATATGACATAAATCGTCATTTTCCTTATAAATGCCCCAAATCATGTTAAGAGAACGAAAAAATTACAAATTTCTGCCAAGAATGGGCCTTGGGTGGGTTGATTTCGGCGTGTATGAGCAGTAGTATCCGCACCTCTTTTTTTGTGGTGGTGTATATGAGCAGATTTGAGTGCCTGGAAAGAATCGTCGAAGAATATCGTAAGAAAGTTCGCGACGCGGAGTTTAATAAACAGAATGACAGTGAAGTCGCTAAAGTGTTGGTTCTGCTTGTTGGAAACTCTATGTTCAACTTGGCAGATGAATTTGCAGATTGGGTAAATCGTGGTGGTGATCGTAGCTACGGCGGTAAGTTTTTCGTTTCAAAGCAACTAATGACGTTGCTTGAGCCGGTAACTTTCCGTGGTGTGACTGTTCGCCGTGACTCGATTAAGCTGTTCCGAATTTCTTAATTCGGTGGCATTTATCGTTTATTCAATGACTCTCATAAAAGAAAATTGAAGAACAGATTTTATACCACGCTACATAGGCCATTGTTCGGTATTACTGTTTAAAATGGATGCTCGTTAAGGCGATGACAATCATTTTTCCGGCGTAATCCCAAGAGCAAAGACTTATACCAGATTGGTATTAACTGGGTTTGCCTTTGAAATCCAGTTAACAGAAAAAGGTGCTTCGGCACTTTTTTTTGTACCTGTGTGCTGGGTGTTTGCTGTGCGTTATGGTTGTTTTGTGTGCGCCGCTGTGGGTGGTTATCTTCACTAACCTATATCTTGTCTAGTCTTATGTAGTGAAAGCTCTTCTAGAGGCGTTACAGCCCCATTTATCGCTGCTTGGGTATGGTGGTTGGATTAGCCATATCTAGTCAAGTTTGATATAAAGCCCTCAGTCAGTCTAAATAAAAGAGAAAATGATCAATGGATGCAGAGTTTTGGCATAGCCGCTGGGCAGAAAATCGAATTGGCTTCCACCTTGATGATACAAACCCGATGCTCGAGAAATACTGGCAGGAAGTACAGCCTACGCGAGGGGATTCTGTACTGGTTCCTATGTGTGGAAAGTCGGTTGATTTGACCTGGCTTGCGACCAAGCACGATAGAGTGGTGGGAATTGAGCTGAGTGAGATTGCTGTTCGTGCTTTCTTTGCTGAACATTTTTATACCCCGATGGTTATTCCGATGGGGAACGGCCAGTCAATCTACGAGTTTGATGAAATCACCATTCACTGTGGCGACTACTTCACTGCCAAGGTTGATCCGGTCGACATCGTCTACGATCGTGCGGCACTGATCGCAATGCCACAAGAAATGCGCCAAAGCTATGTCCAGAAATTACTTTCTATGGTGAAGCCGGGTGGCCGTATTTTGTTGATCACTTTGGATTACCCGCAACATGAAATGGATGGTCCTCCGTTCTCTGTTGTTAAAGATGAAATTGAATCCCTATTTTCTGGATGCGATATCCGTCATTTGGCCCGTGATGACGCCGATGAAACACACCCACGCCGCCAGCGTGGTTTGACACGTTTTGCAGAAGAGGCATGGTTGATTACGGTTTCTTGATACGAGGAACAAGGTTATAAACCACGGATAACAAAAAAGGAGCCTGATGGCTCCTTTTTCAGATAAAGACAAACTTGTTGTTTGATACTTGGGTAGGCGCTATTTAGTACACAACCTTGATATCAGCGGCTGTCGCGATAGCATCTTCAACTGCGCTTTCTGTGCTTTCACGACGTGTTAGCGCAACACCTAGGCGGCGACGTCCATTGATCTCAGGTTTACCAAATAGGCGGATCTGGGTATTCGGGCGGGCAACTGCTGCGGCAATATTGTCGAAGCGAATATCCCCTGACGTACCTTCACCCAATACGACAGCAGACGCTGAAGGGCCATATTGGTGGATGGTGTGAATTGGTAGGCCTAGAAACGCACGGACGTGCAGGGCAAACTCAGACAGTTCCTGAGAAATCAGCGTTACCATGCCGGTATCATGTGGGCGAGGAGAAACTTCATTGAAGATAACCTTATCACCTTTCACAAATAGCTCTACACCAAAGATGCCGTAGCCACCTAAAGCATTGACCACTTCGCCAGCAGCATGTTCTGCCGCTTTGATAGCCTCATCCGTCATGACCTGTGGCTGCCAAGACTCACGGTAGTCACCATCTTGCTGGCGGTGACCGATTGGCGCACAGAAATGTGTGCCGTCTACCGCACGAACGGTTAGGAGAGTGATTTCGTAATCGAAGTCGATGAAGCCTTCAACGATCACACGGCCCGCACCAGTACGGCCTCCTTCTTGGGCGTAGTTCCAGGCTTTCTCAATATCGTCTTGTGACTTAATGACACTTTGCCCTTTACCTGATGAGCTCATTACTGGTTTTACGACACATGGAATACCAACGTGCTCGACAGCAGCTTTAAAGTCGTCGTAGTTGTCAGCAAAGCGGTAAGGGGAGGTAGTCAGGCCAAGCTCTTCTGCAGCAAGACGACGGATACCCTCACGGTTCATGGTTAGCTTGGTGGCATTGGCTGTAGGAACGACATTCAAGCCTTCGGCCTCCAGCGCGACCAATGTATCGGTGGCGATGGCTTCGATTTCAGGGACAACGTAATCAGGCTTTTCATCAGCAATCAGTTGCTTCAAGGCTTCACCATCAAGCATGTCGATAACATGGCTGCGGTGGGCAACGTGCATCGCCGGCGCATCGGCATAACGATCAACGGCAATAACTTCTAGACCGAGGCGTTGGCATTCAATAGCCACTTCCTTACCAAGCTCGCCAGAGCCAAGAAGAAGTACACGCGTAGCGTTCAAGCGGGTTGCAGATCCTAACATGGGAATTCCTTACTGGAGGTGACGTGAAACTTGTGCGGATCATACAGTAATTTTGCGTTTGCGCAAACGTTTGCCCTGCTTTTGTCATGACATTTCTGTGTAGGGTAAATGACTAAAAAAGTACAAGTTAATAACTGGTTGGAACGTCGACAGGACGGTGGTGTTTTCACCTGTATGGCGGGGGGTTTTGGTGACAACAAAATCACAGCAATATTCTGTCATGATTGTCAAAGTTATGTCATTAGTCAGCCTTCAGGGTCGAATTCCGTCCGCTTTACCGATAGATTAGCCGCAGTTTTGTTTAGCAACGACAATGATGGCATCATGAAAAAATATCTGCTTGCGTTGGGACTGATGATGGCAGTTCCGTTTTCGGCCCATGCATCACAAGCTGTTGGTATCTTCTTCGGCAGCCCGATGTCGGGTATCCAGTATAAGCACGATGATTTGCGCTTTTCTCTGGGTATTGACGACTTTGGTTTGGCATTCGATAAAACGTTCAACCTTGGTTCGTTGACCCAAGATCCTGGTTTGAACAGCCTATACACTTTTGTCGGTGCCCAGTATGTTGACAATAAGTACAACAAACTCGGTGTCCGCGGTGGTATCGGTTTCCAAGTGCCTGTAAACAGCTTTGAGTTTTATGGCGAAGTAGGCCCGACATTGTATGTGGTAGAAGATGTCGACCTAGACCTTGAAGGCCAGCTAGGTTTTCGTATCCGCTTCTAATTTTTTGGCGGGTACTGTTTTCCCAAGTAGATTGGGAGCAAGCGAGGAGTATCGAGAAAAAGCGAACTCCTCGTTTTTGTTTGTGCTCACCCAGTGCGGGTATTACTCTTCCATCAAATCAGCTTCCAGATAGTATTTGCGAGCACCGTCATGTAGAGGTGCCGTGAGCCCGTCTGTCACCATTTGTTCTTTCGTCAATATGGCAAAAGCGGGATGCAGTTTTTTGAAGTTCTCGAAGTTGGTGAATACCGATTTGACGACCTCGTAAATAATTTTTTCATCCACAGCGGCTGAAGAGACAAAAGTGGCGCCGACGCCAAAGGTCTGTACGTCATTATCGTTTCCGCGGTACATGCCGCCAGGCACGGTGGCTTTGCGGTAAAAGCTATTCTCTTCGACCAACTTATTGACGACAGGGCCAGAGACATTGACGATGACACTCTCGCAGGCTGAAGTCGCTTCTTTAATTGCTCCGCTTGGGTGGCCGACGGTGTAGACCATTGCATCAATCTTGTTATCGCAAAGGGCTTTGGATTGCTCTGAGGCTTTGAGCTCTGCCACCAGAGCAAAATCTTTCTCCGTCCAACCATAGGCTTCCATCAACTCTTCCATCGTACCTCGCTGGCCTGAGCCCGGGTTACCGATGTTTACCCGCTTGCCTTTGAGGTCGTCAAAGTTTTTTATCCCTGAATCTGCCCGTGCGACAACAGTAAAAGGTTCTGGGTGAATAGAAAACAAGGAGCGCAGTGATTTGAATGGGCCTTTGTCTTCAAATTTGCTAGTGCCGTTGTAAGCATGGTACTGCCAGTCTGACTGAGCGATGCCTAAGTCAAGGTCGCCTGCACGGATGGTGTTGATGTTGTAGATGGAGCCGCCTGTTGATTCAACCGAGCATCTTACTCCATGCTTATTTCTGTCCTTATTGACCAGTCGGCATATTGCACCGCCTGTTGGGTAGTAGACGCCCGTCACCCCACCTGTGCCGATAGTGACAAATGATTGCGCTTGTAACAAAGAAGAGAGTGATAGCAGGGTGCCACCAATAAACGAGAAAGCTAAAGCACGCCAAGACATTCCGTAAACCTCACATCTATTTGGTTAGGGTGAGTGTAGACGGGGATGAAGTGAGAATTGTCGTGCGAATAAGACAATCCCCGATAGCTTAGCGTTAGAAAGCCTTTCGGGGATAGGGTTTGAAGAATAGGATGGTTTTAGGGCTGCCTAGTTTTGCGGTTTTAATTTTTTGCTACAGCCGCTTTCTTGTTTTCCCATTGGGTAATGAAAGCTACAGAGGCAATAATAATGGCGGCGCCCAACCACAACCTTCCAGGCGGTACCCAGCCAAATACCAACCAGCCACCAAGGACATTAAGCGGTAGTTTGGCATGATCAAATGGCTGAACAAAAGACGCATCAGCAACGGCATAGGCTTTGGCGATGGCCCATTGTGCTAAAGCTGTAAGTAAGCCTGCGCCACCGAGTAACAACCAGGTTAAACCTGTCTGCGGCAGAGTAAATTCGGGAACAGCAAGGAATAGGTTGTAAGGTGTGATAAGGATAAGTAGGTAAACCACAATCGTCGTTGGCGATTCACTGGCCGACATCTTTTTGACCATGAGTGAGTAGCAAGCCCAGAAAAACGCGGCTGCAACAGGCAGTAGCGTTGCCCAACTAAAACCGTCGGACCAAGGCTCTAGTATGATCATGGCACCGGTGAAACCGGCAAGTGTCGCCACCCAGCGAGCGGTCCCGACATTCTCTTTGAGGAATATGCCAGCACCAATAGTGGCAAATAGGGGCGATGTCATGAGTAGCGCAATACCTTGCCAGATAGGAACAGGGTAGGCCAATGCCCAAAGCCAAAGCTGAATACCAATTACAGCTAGGAATACGCGAAAGCAGTGTTGACCAAAATACTGGGTGCGCAATGCATTGCGAAGACCAAGGGTGCGTAGCCAGGGAAAGATGGCAACTAGTGCAATGAAATACTGGAACAGTGCGACAGTTGTTGATGGAATATGAAGGATCATACTCAGGTACTGTGCCAAGCTGTTTACGATGGCAAAAGCCAGGCCGGCAGTGATCATCCAGCTGGCACCTTGGATCGGGTTGTGTTGATGTGACATGCAATAATGATTGGTTGAGTTTATAACTTGAAAATCATACTCCTACCGGTAGCAAGAGAAAACCGCTTTGTAGAAGACAGCACTCAATAATGGCAAAAAACACATAAAAACAAAAAAACCGCCAGTTGGCGGTTTTTTAAATCAGCAAGCTTTACGCTGCAACATAAGACAGCGGGATATCTGGGTTCAGCGCTTCCAATGTGGTTTGCGTATCAGAAAGATGGCTGATGGTGCTGTCCGCTTTTTCTACCAGTGCTGCTTCTTCAATCTCAGCCAAAGGGTAACCAGCCATGTTCATGTTAATCAAAGCAACCTGCAAAGGAGGAAGGCTAGGGTTGAAAGCAGCGTTTTCAGCATACATGCCGATGAAGGTTTTACCGTCTTTGGCTTTCAGTGCTACACCGCTGAAGTTCTTGGTGTAAGGGGCATGGGCACGGTTTGCTGCTTGGCATGCAAGCTGCACCAGCTCTTCAGAAGCTTCGGTTTCGATACCGTTGTTAACTTTGGTAAGAAGTGCATCGGTAATGTTCAAATCGGCAGGACCAAAAGACTCTGGTAGGTATTCCTGCAATGATTTTGCCTCACGTTCAGGCAGTTGAACAACCAACTCTTTTGCAGTTGTTAGCTCATTCATGAACTGGCGACAGTGACCGCAAGGGCTGTAGTTAATAGTGATATCGGAAATACCGGTTTCGCCTTTCACCCAAGCGTGGCTGATGGCGGATTGTTCTGCGTGGACCGTTTGAGAAAGGCAAGCACCAACGAATTCCATGTTAGCACCGAAATAAAGCGTACCAGATTGACCACGTACAATTGCGCCAACATAGAAGTTAGAAATAGGTGCAAGAGAATAAGCAGCGGCAAGCGGAAGTAATGCAACACGCAATTCACTGTCAGTCATGTTGGTCTTCGACATTAACTGAGCAAACACCTCAGGACTTAAGGTGGCATCGAAATTCTCGGCTTCTAACACAGGTTTGATGGCAGAAGCTAGATCAGCGGGTAGAGCGCCTAAAGCATCCATTACTTTAGTGTGCATGAGTTTTCACTCCGTCTTGTGTATGGAAAAACATTGTAGGCTTGGTAATTGTATATTTGAGTGATCTTGATCACGTTTACCAATGTACCGTTGCATGTTTTGCATTAATGCGAGTCGGGTCACACAGGTTATAAAAAAATTATAGAATATTATCAGTGATTTAGTTTTGTATTCGATTACTAGCACAAGTTAGCTAAACACAGCAATGATGAGCGGAAACAATAAAGGTGCCAAAATTGAAGTGATTACCCCGCAAATGACCAGTGCCAGTGAACTAAATGCCCCTTCTTGGTAATTCTCTTCTGCCGCCTTTGCCGTACCCAAGGCATGGGAAACCGTCCCCATGGTTAAACCTTTGGCAATGGGAGCTTTAACACCGATGAGACGAAACAGGGGATAACCCAAGACCGCACCAAATAAGCCAGCAATTATAACCATAATAGCGGCAACAGAAGGCAGTCCGCCAACTTGCTCTGCAACGGCCATTGCAATGGGGGTTGTAACAGATTTCGGTAAGATAGAAGCCGTAAGTTGGGCATCTGCACCTAGAGCTAAGGCAATACCTGCTCCGGTAATCATCGAAAGTACACTACCAATCAAGCAAGCTGAGAAAATGACCTTCCACTTTTTGCGGATCTGGCTTAACTGTTCGTACAGCGGGAAAGCCAAAGCCACGACAGCGGGTTCTAACAGTGCGTTCAGCCACTTATTTTGCTCAAAATAGGTTTCGTACGGCACTTCGAGCCACATTAGCAGTGGAATAATGACAAGCAGACAGATAAGAAGCGGATTAACGATCGGATGCTGGATATGCTTGGAGATAAAACGAGCCGTATAGAAGACGACCAAGGTGGTCAGCAGCCAAATCATTGCTTTTCCTTATAGTGTGTTGCTAAGCCAATGACGACGAATACCACCACACTACTCCCGATAGTGCTAAGCAGAATGATAAGGGTGTTATTGGTAAGAAGATCGAGGTAGTTCATTAGGCCGATGCCGACAGGAACGAATAGCAGCGCCATATGACGGATAAGCAGGTGGCAGCCTTGCATGGCCCAGTGAGCAGGGATAAGCCCCATAGAGAGGGCGGTAAACAAAATCAGCATGCCAATGATGCTACCGGGGATAGCTAAACCTGTAAGGTGTTGAATGCCTTTGCCTAACATGAGGCAGGCAAAAATAATGAAGAAAGAACGTAGATATGCCATGAGCCCTTCAGGTGTGGGTGAAGAAACTCATTTATCATACAAAATAAACGTGATCTAAGCCACACTTAGTTGCTTTGGATTTTCCCAGTTATAAGTAACCCATAAAAGAGGCTGTAATGACTCCGAGCGCCATTAACGCCAACACACCGACAGAGATTTTGTGTACAACGCTGGTTTTGACGATTTCTTCAGTGGCAGAGCGAAATTCTTGGTCGTCTTGCTCCTGTATGGGGGGAGCCTCTGGTTCTTCTGTTTTTTCAGGCTCATGGACCAATCGACACATTTTTTCCGGCAATGGCACCCTGAAGCCATAGGGGGCAACCACTTCGATGTCGATTGCCATTTTACCGTGCTGGTCGAGTTTAGCCGCAAGAGGCTTAAGCACTGTGTTGAGATCGTAGTGATGGTTGCCGCTATCTTCATAAGGATCGAGTTGGCTGAATGTTTTGTTGTGCAGCTGCTCATGGCTGATCACCTCGCCAGCACAATAGCACAGCGCCTCGAGCAGACGAGATTCATGTAAGGTCAGTGGGGTTTCTGTCTTGTCGCGCCATACCAACAAGTGGACATCTGGCTCGAAGTCGACATTAGGAAACCGGAAACAGCGTGTTAAAGATTGTGTTGTCATATCAATCACTACAATTCAACCTTCGAATCCATGAATGACAAATAAAAGATCCATCACTATTTAGTGTTGGTGCACATCCGATGTTGCGCAATCTCACATCAAAGAATCGTAGTTGTTAAAAAGCCCCTTGGCGGCATGCGCACAAGGGGCTTAATTTTTTTTGCAGGAAATCAGCTAACTAACGAAGAAACGCTGTTCTTCTGTTTTGCCTAGTTTATACGAGTGTTTGTACGTAATCGTAGACAGCTTTCAAGATCTTCATGTTCTTCTCGCTCGATTGGTGCTCCATGGCGACGTCCTCGAGGTTTTGCATGTAGCTTGGCAGGTTCTCTTCAAAGAAATCCTGACAGTGATGTTTCCACTGCTGTTGTTCTTGGTAATCCAGCGTCATCGGGAAGTTACGGGCGCGGTATCGGAACAACAGTGGTTTGATTCGCTTATCGCTGACATTCAGCTCTAGCTTGCCAAGCTCTTCCTCTGCTGTCTTCTGGATAATATCGATGGTAGAGCGATCTGCGTTGGAGAAGAATCCGTCGTACAGCATGGCATCGACATTGTCGTGTTTTTCAAACTCGCGCTCGACACTGTAGATAGCCAGTAGTTTCTCGCGTACTTCCGAGTGTGCTTTTAATGTTGCCAGATTTTTCAAGCAAGCTTCACGGTCGATACCGATCCGGGCTGCATCTTCAGCACGAAGGGTCTTAGCCGGTGCAAGCACTGGGCACTTGTTTAGATGGATAAGCTTGAGGGGAACGGGTAGTTCATCTGGACCAAGATCTACCCGCTTGGTGTATAGGCGCTCACGCAACTCATCGGCAGACAGTTCGATAAGTGGGGTAGGGTCCATAGCCAGGTTGACGGTAATCACCGCATTCTTGTTATCCGGATGCCACGCCATTGGTACAATCCAGCTAGTATTGCCGCACTCGACACCGAACATGCCAGAAACATGCATCAATGGCGTCATCTCGACGATATCAACCAGCTCTTGCAGCTTACGCTTATTGCGTAGGTTGAAGAAGTAATCAAACAGCTTCGGCTGGTTCTGTTTTACGATTTTGGCAAGCTCGATTGTGGCGTACACATCAGCCATAGCATCGTGCGCATTAGCGTGCTCGATGCCGTTGGCAACAGACAAGTGTTCAAGCTTGAAGCTCGGAAGACCATCTTCGTTGGTCGGCCAGTTCATGCCATCCGGGCGCAGCGCATAGCAAGTACGCATGATATCCAGCAAGTCCCAGCGCGAGTTACCGTTTTGCCAACTCCAGGCATACGGGTCGTAGAAGTTGCGGTAAAGGGTATAGCGAGTGACTTCGTCATCGAAGCGAACATTGTTGTAGCCAATCACGCAGGTATTCGGTTTGGATAGTTCTTGGTGAATGCGGGCAATAAATTCTGGCTCTGACAAGCCTTTCTCATGCGCTTCTTGCGGCGTGATCCCCGTGATAAGGCAAGCTTCGGGTGAGGGAAGGTAGTCCACAGGAGGCTTACAGTAGATTACCAGCGGCTCACCGATAATGTTCATGTCCATGTCGGTACGCACACCAGCAAACTGGCAAGGGCGGTCTAGCGCCGGATTGGCACCAAAGGTTTCATAATCCAGCCAAAACAGGGTTGGCTCATTTGTTTGATTCATAGTGTTTTCCAGCAGCCATCGCCTTCCTAATAAATGTTCGTTCTCACGATGGCCTTAAAATTGGTTGGTATTTAAGCATTGATACTGTTGGTATTTTCAACAACCACTACTTAAAACTCAGATTAGCTAAGTATCCCGCATCTCGCCGCAAAGAGGCAAGGTGCAAAGGGAAATTCGTGGTGGGATGAAGGTTTCTTGTCTGTTGAATACTCGGAACGCCATACTAGTTGCTCAACTAAAAGCCACTTACTCACAATCTTTTGTGTTGTACCGGCGGGCGTTATATTTTCTACCGTTGGGGCCAACGGAGTAGAAGGTTGTAATGGCATTATTTCTGGTGCTGACGATAACTGCCGTATGGGCGGGGTAACCATCGGTTTCAGGGATATTCAAGAAGCATCCTTTTCTACCATTTAGCTTGAAGTATCCTCGAGTGGCCTCATAGAGGATCTCATCGGCGTTCATCTCCAGGTTATAACCGTTCACTGGCTTCCAGCCTTCTCTACCATCGGGCTTTATGTAACTTACCGGGACAGAATATATGCCTTTATCTTCTACAATTTCGTTTTTGGACGGGTCAAAGCAGTTGGTTGTCCCCAGCTTACACATTGAAATGTGGTTTTGTTCAAAGAGGTCTTTATATCTTGGGGCGTAATGTAGCCCACCCAGTGTGCCATTTTTCTCTCTTTCACCACAGAAGATGTGTGTAAAACCATCATTTTTAGTCCAAAGCCTGATAAGCGTATTTTTAGTAAGAGATCTGTCTAGTGACAGTAACCTATTAGTAAGGTCAGGGTGCCTATTAAACAACGACTCTAAATCATTGCTAGTCACGACATAGCCCCAGTCATTGCATATTTCCAGGACATCCTTATCTATAGGCTTATATTCGAAGTTGTATGCAGGGGCATATTTCGTGTTTGGGTCATTATCAAAGAAAGGTACATGGGTGTCGGCAGTAACTTGGCCACTGAGGACGATAAAGGAGGTTATCAAGGCTTGAGTTTTCATATGCAATCCCTTAGCAACTGATTCCGTATCATTAATGCCAACTAGAAAAATTGTTACACAGATAGTTTAGTAACGACTCAGTTGCTTGGGTAACATATGTGCCTTCAACGTTGTTGGCTGTCATAGGTTAAATGTGGAAGTAACAATAGATATCGTCGCAATTTTCTTTGTTGTAGCCCTGATTGCTGGTTTTATTGATGCCATTGGTGGTGGGGGTGGTTTGATTATCCTGCCTGCACTATTATTGGTTGGCTTGACACCAGCACAGGCGCTGGCGACGAATAAGTTTCAGGCCATCTTCGGCAAAATATCGTCAGTCGGCTACTTTGCTAAGCAGGGGATGATTGACTTCTCGAGCCTAAAAGTCCCTTTGATACTCTCTTTTGTCAGTTCGGGATTGGGTGCCTTCCTGGTACAGCGTTTACCGTCTTCTATCTTAAGTCAGTTGTTACCGTTTATGATCCTGGCTGCCATGGTGTATATCTTGTTCTCGCCACGGATTGCAGATTTTGATACCCAAAGCCGGATATCGATGGGGATGTATGGCTTTACTTTCGGGGCGTTGATTTCATTTTATGATGGTTTCTTTGGTCCTGCGTCAGGCTCATTTTTCGTTATCAGTTTTGTCTCCTTGCTGGGGTTCAGTGCAGCTAAAGCGGTGGCCCATGCCAAACTGTTATTGCTGGTGACCAATTTGGCGGCCGTGATGGTATTCATGACTGGCGGAGAAATTATCTGGTTACTGGGTTTGGCAATGGCTGCCGGTCAGTGGATTGGCGCGAAATACGGCTCTAAGCTGGTTCACCATAAGGGGAGTAAGGTGGTTAAGCCAGCCTTGGTGGCTGTGTGTTCGGTGATGCTGGCCAAGTTGGTTTACGCCAACTTGTTGTAAACTCTTAGGCTTACCACTTAATACCTATTAGCAGTAGTGGTAAGCTTTGGCCGAAATCTCACAAGCTTTGTTTACAACGCTGATATTCGAGATACCAACCCAAAGAAGAACACAAGATAACAGCTGAAAATCACTATTACGGGTAAGTACTTTTTCATTTCAATTCCTCTTCATTTCCAGCTTTTAATGCTTGGTTGATAGCCATATTGCTCGAGCTTTCTATTTTGATAACGATTGCTTTTTATAACTATGGTTTTGAGTAATTCATATTTGGCGGTATGCGCGGGTCTATCTGGTGCAGTATTGAATTTCTCTAATTCATCGAATGGCAGAGTGGTGTGCTGAATAATGGTTCCAACAGTCCATAGGGCATTATGCGAACGGGTTATCAGAGTCATGATGAAAAAGAAATTGCTACGTACTATTGTCACCGGTATATGCTGAAATTGATGATTTCCCACCGACGCTTTTCTTAACGGGTACCCGTGATTTGTTATTGAGTGACACGGTTCGTATGCACCGTTTGTTACGCAGTGCGAATGTTGACACCCAACTGCATGTGTATTACGGCCAGGCGCATGGTGATTATATTAGTGGCCTAGTCACAGAGGTGCCCGAATCTGATGATGCTATAAGAGAGATTAGTCAGTTTTTTGCCGAGCACCTCAAGTAGTAGTCCTTATAGGTTGTTCTTGGAATAAAAGCGCTCACTTGAGCGCTTTTATCTCTTTAGTTTGTTTTAAAAGCAGCGAGTTTGCTTCAAGATGCAGGTCATGGGCTAAATTATGAAAATAGTATTACTTATTAGTCGCTTATTACTCATAGGCATGATGTTATGTAGCGCTTCAATTTTTGCTCACTCTCCATATTCACTCGCCGACACGTCCAGCCCGAAGCACACCTTAGTTAATTTCCTCTACTACTCGGAGATAGTAATAAAACACTGGCAGGCTGAATCGTTAGAGTCCAAAGAAGCAAAGCACGCTTACAATCAGGCTATCAGAACCATGGATCTTTCTTTGGTGCCTAACCGAACTCGGACTGTGGTAATGATGGAGCGTATTATTTTGCTGCGGGAGATTCTTGACCGGTTCGATAGTAAAGTGTTGCAAGCCGCACCTGATCACGAAAAGGCCCAAGATATTAGCTATTGGCGTTTCGCAAACTCGGATCTGTCTATAGTGCGGTTAGAGACTGGTAATAGACAGGGGCAGTTTGTGTTCTCGGCCAATACGGTGCAGCAACTGTCGTCTTGGTACCGCAAGATGGAAGTTATGCCTTATGCCTTGGAATCGCGAACTGATTACTATCAAGAGTTTCTGGTTACGCCCGGTCCCTTGTTTTCCAAAAGCTTAATCTATTCACTTCCCGATGATTTTGTCCAGCTCTATGGCCCGCTACCTTTATGGCAATGGTTCGCTTTATTGGGCATTTTCGTGCTCTGTAAATTGCTTATAAGAGTGAGCTTTAAGTTAGGCGAGTGCTGGAATAGCTATTGGGAATCTAGAGGCCAGCACTGGCAATTTGGGCGGTTATTTTCAATGCTTAGCGCAGTAGTGATCCTGTTGGTAACACGCTTGGTGATCGACAATGGTATATGGATCACTGGTATTGTGTACCAACTGCTGTCTACGGCTTTTTTGCTCTGGCAGTTTTTCTTTTCTGCCTGGCTAATCATGGCATTGTTCAACTATATAGCGATGTTGTTTGCCTATCATAAGCACGGGGGGAAGCAAGTCGACTCTTCGTTAATCACCGTATTGGCACGCATCTTTGGCGGCTTAACGATCGCAATACTGGCTATTTACGTGGTTGAGTTTATGGGATTCTCTATTTCTCCAATTGTTGCTGGCCTAGGTGTCGGTGGTTTAGCCGTTGCTTTGGCAATCCGCCCGGTGTTGGAGAATGTGATTAATGGTTTAACCCTATATGCCGATGGGGGCATTAAGATAGGTGAGCTTTGCCGCTATGGTGACAAACTTGGCACGATTGAAAGTATTGGTTTACGTTCGACTCGGATCAGAACCTTGGAGCGTTCACTGATCACTATTCCTAACTCTGAGTTTGCCAATATGGAGATAGATAACCTGGAGCGGCGGGATAAGCGACGAATGGAGCATACCTTCAGAGTGCGCGCTGAGTTAACGAGGGATCAGCTTAGGCTGCTATTGGTGAACATCCGCCGGGTGCTTCTTAGACACCCTCAGCTAGAAGCCGAGCCTCTGCGAGCACGTTTTATGGGGGTAGGTGAGTATGGCATTTTGGTCAATGTGCTTGCCTATATCAGGTGTCGTGATCATGATGAGTTTATGGCAGTACAAGAAGATGTTTTATTGATGGTAATGCGGCAAATTGAAACGGTAGGGGCGCAATTGGCTTTTTCTAACCAGTATCAATTTGCAGGAAAGGTATCTGCGATAGATGAGGAATTAAAAGAGAAAGCCTCTTCAACGGTGAAGCAATGGCATGAAAGCAATAACTATCCATTCCCTGATTTCAGCTTTGAATATAAATATGAAATCAAGGACACTATTATTTATCCTGCCCAATCTTCTGCAACACGAAAAGATGCTACCGCATAGTTAGTTTTACTAGAGCAAACAAAGACAGGTGAACAGTAATCACCTGTCTTTGTTTTATCTATTCAGGTTGGATGAGATCGTCAAAGTAGGTTTGCATGGTTTGGTGCAGTATTTGGTTGAGCGGAAAGCCCCGCTTTGACTGCAGGTAGCCACCGATAACCTGAAGTTGTCGAATTTCTTTGGGCACTGTCGGTAATGGATAGGTACTTAATGTAGGGTCTAGCTCTAACATAAAGGAACTGCCATATAGTATCGCATCGGTATGTTTTAACTTGCTGAAGATGACACGAGCGCTGTGTGATACTAGATCGATGTTTGCTTTGTAGCCTTTAGATAGATACAGCTCTTCTACCGGTGTGCGCTTAGAGTTGATGCCGTCAACAATACCTTTAGCAATAGGCAATTGGTGAATACGTTCCCATTCACTGCCATCTTTTAAAATCGGGTGATTTTTGCGAGCGACTAAGCAAAGTTTGATCTCTTTGATCCTATGTTGGTAGATATCTTGTGGTAGCGGAAAGGCTGAGAAATGGACCATATAATCGATATGACCGTTTAGCATTTCGGCGAGTGAACCCTCCTGCCAATATTTTAATTTGAATTTGGCCTTGGGTAGGGCTTCCCTTAATGCGGTAAAAATACCTTCGCCACAGATCTCAAGCAGGAAGATATTCAATGCGATAGTGACTTCACCATTGAATGTTTGAGGATTGAAGTCGCGGTAAGAGTCGACCACTTTGATCAGTGGGTTGAACATTTCATCTGCGGCTTCAGCGAGTTTTTCTGCCAGTTCAGAGGGCTGTACACCATGGGCTTTGCGAATAAAAAGTTGATCGCCAAAGGTCTCCCTTAGCTTTGCCAACCCTCTGCTGACACTAGTCTGTGAGATCCCCAATTTATCGGCAGCCGCATGTGTATTTTGCGTTTCAACGACGGCTTGCAATAACTTAAGAAGGTTTAAGTCTAAATCACGGATCTCTTTCATTGAATACCCTTAGTAACTCTTATCTATCTTTGCATTAACTGTACTTGTTTAAGAATAGATTTAGGGCGCTTTATTTCAATAGCTTAATGAAGAAAGTGTTATCTTCATAGAAGTTGGTATATGTAACTCATCATCATGAATGGCTAATTAAGCAGCAAGGCTAATGAACAATGCCATGGTACAGGGGCTGCAGGGGGGCATCATCGGTAATAATCCGATAACAGTTAATGTTAGGTAGGTGATGTCCTCTTGATGCAACTGGATTTCCCTTTTTGCAGTTGCACCAACAAGGATATGAATGTTGTGTTTTCATTAATTGATGTATTTATTAAAAAATAAAGCAATCTCTTTTAATGCATCCTCAGATTCTGGTACTTCTGTTACTAAACCTGTCATATAATCAGCATGTGCCTGACCGTCATATACGTGTAATTGTGTTTCAACATCTACCGCCCGAAGCTTACGATGCATTCTCACCGTGTCACTTAATAATAAATCTCGGGTACCCGAAATAAAAATAGTCGGTGGAAATGTTTCGATATCTGCGTATATAGGGGAGATTAAAGGATTATCCATTGCTTCCCCTCCAGCGTAAACGTCAAAAGCAGCGTCTATCGCACCTTCTCGTTGCCCTAAAGGATCAAGCCCTTTAAGTACATGCCAAGAGTCTGATGTCTCTTTCAAATCAACAGCAGGTGTGCCCACAAATAGTGCCCCTGGTGTTGGCAGGCCAAGCTCTTGAATTTTAAGCGTAGTGGCTAAAGTGATATTACCACCCGCAGAAGTACCGAATATAGCCGTTGATTCCGGTGACTGTGTTTTGGTTAACTCTTTCCAAACCGCAACGGCATCGTCAATAGCCGCCGGGAATGGGTGCAATGGTGGTTGGCGATAATCCACTGAAATCACTTTTGCGCCAATGCCGTCTGCCAGCCAAATTGCTTCACGCAATGCTGCTTCACCACCACCTAACACAAAAGCACCACCATGGATGTGTATCAACCATTTGTCTTTATATTCAGGTGCGACGTTTTTTGGGGTGACAAAAAACGTGTCGACGCCAGCAAACTGTTTTTCTTCGTAGCGAATACCTAAACGCTCGACTGCTTCTCTGGCCATATCTATCGACGGTTGGTCTGCGACTGCCTGTGCATCTAACCATTCTTGTGTGTTGCTTGGCACTGGCATAATAGGTGGTATTACTCGATTTTCAATGATGTGAGCAAGCTCAGTTGAAATTCCTGCGGGCGTCGGAATTTCTCTTTCGTCCATCTTTAAATTCGCCATTGCCGTTGTGCTGAAGCTAGCAATAATTAACGCAGGAATAACAACATTTAGTTTTTTCAATTTCTTCATTTTTTACACCTATTAAGTAAGGAGATTAAGTAAGCTTTTCACTCACAGCTAGTCGTCCATTACCGTCTGTTATGTTCTGGTCAGTACTTTAAATGAGGCGAACGTGTAACTCTATGCATTACAGAAATGCATATTTGCTAGTTTGCTAGTTTGCTGAAGATTAATGGTTTTTAGAGAAGAAAAAGAGAAGCTATATCAGCCTCTCTTTTCATGAAAGCTTCAATGGAACTTGAAACCTCATTTTATTGCTTTAATACCAGTGGTATCTGCCACTCTCCATTAATTGCGGCGTCTTTAGGGCCATAAAGGCGCAGAACCACATAGATCTCACCTTCTGGCGCAGGCAACCAATTAGCGCGATGAGCATGGTCTGAGGGCTCATCATGTTGTAAGTAAACCGTCAACGAGCCATCGTCACCATAACTCAGCCCCTTGGTACGATCGCTGACATTGACTCGCTCCAACGGGTTCGGGTACATCGCACCTGTAGCCGCATCATAGACCGTCAGCGACCAGAACCAATTAACGGGAGGGAGCTTACCCGCATCAAAGGTAACCGTATAGCCGGTGGTGCCCACGAGTTGATCCCCACTCGAATCCCTGAAGGTTTGGCCATAAGCAGCATGAACAGGATCGTTAGGGTATATGTTACGCAGCGCAACCGCTGCACGAAGCGTATAGTCGGTACCGAAACGACTTAAGTCCTCAGCACCTGTCCAATTCCAACCATTGAAATCTTCAGTCAAATCCCGGGCGATTGCTTCCAACTCCTGATCCGCCTCGGCAATACCCGCTTCCATGGCAGTGACAACTTCGGGTGACAAGCCATCCGTCGAGAAGGGCTGACCCGGCACCACGCCAATTTTTGCAAACCTGGCCATCAGGTCATTTTCAAAGGTTGCCGCGGGGTGCCAACCAAGGGTCATATTAATATACGAGAAAACTCCCAGACCACTTGCTGCCTTCTCATCCCATGCTATAAAGTCAATCGCTGCCGGCTTAGCAGGTGGCTCTTTGCCAAGGTATTCACTCAGTGGCTGCATGACCAAGCCATCTTGAATGGCGAATATGGGAGAAAGGTCATCAGGATCGAAAACAATAGTCCTACCGAGCATCATGATAAACTGACCGCGCGTGGTGATTACACCATCAAAATGTTCAGCCTCAATTAGCCCCTGGTAATCAGGCCCAACCAGTGCGTAATTTCCTGCCTTGTTGTTTGTCGTGACCGTGCTGATATAGGGTAGAGTCTCGGTGGTTGTGTCACCCATCTGCAGCATATAAACTTGGTCATCCGGCACATCCGGAACCGAGATCACAATGGGCTCACGCCTCAAGTCAATAACTCCGACGGAATATACCGTGTCCTGCTGCGCTGTATCGGGCATATCTGCAGGCATGAGCGCCTTCATATGTGCAAACTCGTTAAAATCAGCACCCATCATTAGTGGGTGTTTCGTAAGCAAGCGATCAAGATAGACACGGTAGTTGGCGACAAAGGGGTAACCAAAGATATAGGCCTCTTTGGCTATTTGCTTGGCTTCATCGGCATGCAATTGCATCGCTGCTGCGGATTCAGCCTGGCGTGTATCCTGTTGTTGATTGCACCCTGCTAATAGCAGAACAAACATCGGAATAAAAACAAATGATAATATTCTAGGCTTCACTATTTTATTTTCCTTACGGTTGGTGCTGACCAGGTTTCGTATTTTTCAAGATCAGGATTGTAAAGGCGCATTTGTAAATTCAATTCAAGGTCACTGCGCTCGATGGGCAGCCAGTTTTCAGCCGGCACACCTTCTGGGCGCTCTGCAGCGATGACGATGCGAATGCCACCATTCTCATCAAGCTTGTAGCCAGCATTTTCACCAACGCTGTATTTCTTTTGCTCGTTAGGGATGAAGAAACCGTCTCCCAGATCATATAAAGTCAGGGACCAAAACGCCTTAGCGGGTGGCAACTCACTTGCAGCCATAACAATCTCATAGTCGTTCATCGCATTCATAGTTTGCCCATCAGCAGTGATGAGCTGTGGATAGAGCGCTTCCTCGGCCGGCAAGCCAACGGGCCCAACCACAGAGAGTACTGCCAGTAATTCAGGGTTTATTTCCCCCTTTGGCATGAAGACTTTGGTGGTATTGGCGGCAAGGTAATACGCATCTCCCATTTTTGCCCAGCTCGCTGCGGCAAAACGTTGCGCCGCTTTGCGAAGCGCTACACCGTCGATGTCTACTGCGTGTTGTGGGGTAAAGGTTTGACCCGGTTTGATACCCAATGGAGCCAGTGCTTTAAGAAGTTCCTGATCTGCGGAGTCATTAGCATTGAAGGTGGTGTGGTTAGCCACAAATTGCATGACTTCGACAAAACGGTCTTCAAAGATCTCAAAGTCGCTGCCAAATTCAGGGAAACGAGCCAAGTCTTCTTTGAAACTCAAGTTGCTGCTGATCCCGATAGAATTGTCCAATGACAATAGCTCTGAGTCTGCCTGCTGCTCGCCCAGAAACTCATTCAGTGTGACAAGATTGACGCTATTCATGGCCGCACGGTTTGCTGCTAGGCGCTCAGGTTCCGCCACATGTGGCATGACACGCAATGCTGCGCTGATAAAGTCACCGGAAACCTCAAAGACCTGATCCACCCCCTTGACTGGGGCGCCGTCGTAACCCGGTGTGCGTTCGCTGTAGAACAGGATGCTGGTGGGTTGGCTAAAATCGCCTTGTGAGACCGACATCGGCACATTAACGTAGTGATCGTAGGCGGTAACCATCAGCGATACGTAGTTGGAATCGAACGCCGGAAACTCCATCACCACTGGCCCTTCACTTACGTCAACCATAGCAATCCCGTAAAGGGTATCGTTGTTCGGTCGCGCTATGGCCTTCAAGGTATGATCGGCCAGTTCCGTATTGGCCCGGTATTGGTTATACCCACCAGTATTTAATGGGTTGCTGTCATCCAGCGCAAACTTATTGTTCACATTGAACATTGCCACGTAGGGATAGGTTCTCATGACCAGGTTATCCATCTGTTTATCGGTGAGTTCTACTCGGTCGGCTGAGTGCGCCAATCCGGTAAAAGCCAAACCAGAGACCAGCGTCATAACTGTCGTCAATTTTTTCATATTACGATCCTCTTACTGATCACTAACGGGTTTAATGTCTGGGGATATCCATGATGTTGCCGCCAAATGACGTGATACTTGTGCAAGCGGCAGGTACCGCTACTACAAGGGTATGAGGCTGATTCATTTCTTATTTCCTATCAGTGCAGAGTAATTAGCTATTTTTATTTCGATTGCTTTCTGAATTCGAATCGTGAATTTATTGTGAGGTAAGAATAAGCGTGTGTAGTCTTTCTTATTCATCATGACTCCAGTATGACCATGTAATCCGATACTGATTCAGTGCAGCTATTATTTACTCAATATATGAAACTGGCGATGAATTACAGCAATTCAAATTTGCTCTCATCTCAATCAATAATGAATTTTCCTAATTCCTATTCCATATTCACAAGGCTATTCATAAATAACTGACTGCCGTGAAGATCAAACATGTAATATTTACGTGCCAGCATGAATAATGTATGGCACATAGCCTTCATTTTGTTGGTTTATGTGAACGCCACAATTGACTTTCTGTAATTCATTTTTTTCTACTCGTACTCAAGATAATCTTTCTCCTAGAGAACGGTAGCGCATGATGTCAAAGCTGTGTATCGGCGGATACCCGGTATTACAGTCGCTACTGTTTGTTAACCTAGCTGGAGTAGAGACACACCATGTTGAATTTCTTTGAAATCGTAGTGCTCACTTTTTTTGCACTACTACCCATATCCAATCCATTTAGTACGGTTCCTTTGTACTTATCGTTAACACGTGGGCACACCAGAGAGTGGTCTAATCAACAAGCCTTGAAGGCTTGTTTCTTTATGGCTGGTATTCTATTAGTCTTTCTTTGGTCTGGCGCGGTCATCATAGAATTTTTCGGTATTTCAATCCCTGCTATTCGTGTCGCGGGCGGCATTATCATTATGCGCGTTGGCTTTAGCATGTTGTCGCCAAAAGACAATAGTCAGGAAATTACCGCTGAGGCAAAAAAAGAATCAAAAACTAAGGCTGATATAGCCTTTACGCCTTTAGCTATGCCTTCTTTAAGTGGACCCGGTTCAATATCCGTTGTTATCAGTATGGCGGCAGGCTCGGATGATTTACCGGGTTACTTCGCAATTTCAGCAGGCATTTTACTGGTGGTTTTTGTCGCCTGGCTAGCGATGAAAGGGGCTCCTCTTATTTCTAAAGCACTTGGCGTAACAGGTTTGGATGCCCTAACGCGTATAATGGGCTTTATTCTTATCTGCATCGCATTCCAATTTGTGTTTGATGGCCTTGGAGGTTATCTAGCAAGTGAACGCTTTATGGAGCCGATTTTAAAGGCTATTTCATTATAAAGAAAAAACGAGTTACAGGAATTTCTACCTTGATTGGAAATTCCTGCGATAACCTTTAATAGTAACGGTACGGTGCAATTAGCCACCAAGTTAGAATTAATAAACTCCGGTTACATTAGATACAGCACTGATTAGAATGAGTAGGTCAATCACCTATTAATAAGGCGTGACACTGAAGTGTGCTAACATGGAAAGGGGCAAATCTTTGCTAGCGATGATCGTGCTGAGAAGCCTCTGGACATATATGGACGCCCCTGTGATTGCAAGAACTGATTAGATACGGCTCGCTGACATATATCCGACGTCTTAGGGAGCTCCTGATGCTCGCGCCA
>NZ_JACSOF010000098.1:0-24505 GCF_014349205.1 Photobacterium sp. BZF1 | reverse complement strand
AATGCATGGAGCTGCCAATGTTCTGTTGAGGTATCACCGTCTTTGAAGAATGGTGCGTAGTGCCAGCCCATTGAGTATGGGAAAGAACACTTGAACAGGTTGTCATAGCGGCTAGTCAATTTTTTGATCGCTACAGCAAGATCATCGCGCTGCTCGTCAGTTAGATCGTTCATACGGCGTACATGGGCTTTTGGCAACAACATGGTTTCAAAAGGCCAAGCTGCCCAGTATGGGACAACGGCAATCCAATGTTCTGTTTCAACTACCGTACGTGAACCGTCTGCCATTTCGGCTTTTGCGTAATCCACCAGCAAGTTTGAACCTTGCTCTTGATAGTAAGCACGTAGGTTTTCGTCCTTGCGGGCGATTTCATTTGGCAAAAAGCTATTGGCCCAAATTTGACCGTGAGGGTGCGGCTGTGAACAGCCCATTGCCGACCCTTTGTTCTCAAAGGCCTGAACCCAAACATATTCTTGGCCAAGCTCTTCAATTTGTTCATTCCAGGTATCAACCACCTTGCGAATCGTACCCACTGGTAGTTCAGGCAAGGTTTTGCTGTGATCAGGAGAGAAACAAATCACGCGGCTCAAACCACGGGCACTTTCACAGCGGAAAAGTGGGTTGTCAGATTTCGGCGCATCCGGTGTATCCGGCGTTAACGCCGCATGGTCATTATTAAAGACATAAGTATCGGCATAGTCTGGGTTTTGGTCGCCAGATACACGGGTGTTGGTCGGGCAAAGGAAGCACTCGCTATCGTATGCTTTGTCTTCTGCTTCTTCCGGTGTTTCATCTGCACCCTGCCATGGACGCTTTGCACGGTGCGGAGAAACCAAAATATATTGCCCCGTCAGCGGGTTATAACGACGGTGCGGATGATCAACTGGGTTAAATTTTTGCTCGGACATTTTCAAACTCGCAATTACAGTGATACTGCAAACTAATAAAGGTAGGAGCAGGTGAACTTAGGGGGTGAGACGCCACCTGCTCCCGAAATCATCTCAGGGCTAGTTAGTAGCCATTAGGGTTTTCAGACTGCCAGCGCCAAGTATCAGCGGCCATTGCCGTAACATCGAACTTGGCTTCCCAGCCTAATACTTCACGGGCTTTGGCAGGATCAGCCCAACACTCTGCAATATCACCAGGGCGACGAGGGCAAATTTTGTATGCGACATCATGGCCACATGCTTTGCTGAAGGCATCAACCATCTCGAGCACACTGCTACCTTTACCCGTACCAAGGTTAAAGATATGAAGGCCTGCTTTTTCACCCACAGCTCGAAGCGCTGCGATATGGCCATCGGCAAGATCCATGACGTGGATATAATCGCGGATACCTGTGCCATCCGGGGTTGGGTAGTCATTACCAAACACAGAAAGGTATTCACGGCGACCAACGGCCACCTGGGCAATAAATGGCATGAGGTTATTTGGAATACCTTGCGGGTCTTCACCCATAATGCCAGAAGGGTGTGCGCCTACAGGGTTGAAGTAACGCAATAGCGTAATGCTCATCTCTGGAGCAGCAACCTGGATATCACGAAGGCATTCTTCAACCATATACTTGCTTCGACCATATGGGTTAGTCACTTGGCCAGTGGGTGTGGTTTCTTTAATTGGAATTTCTTCCGGATCGCCATATACCGTGGCAGAGGAACTGAATACTAAGCTGTTAACACCCGCATGTTTCATCGCATCCACTAGCATCAAGGTACCGTGGACATTGTTGTCATAGTATTCGAGTGGCTTTTCTACCGACTCGCCTACGGCCTTCAGACCAGCGAAATGGATCACAGAGCTAATCTCATGCTCAGAAAAGACTTGATCGAGGATCTCACGGTCACGGATGTCACCTTGGTAGAAAGTCGGTTTGGCTCCGGTCAAGGTTTCTACGCGCTCAAGCACAGCTTCTTTACTGTTACAAAGGTTATCCAGAATGATTGGCTCAAGACCAGCTTCAATCATTTGTACGCAGGTATGGCTTCCGATATACCCCATACCACCTGTTACTAATACCTTCATCACTCTCTCCCATTTCACTGCTAAGGGCTTAAATCGCTTCACCAAAAGAAACAGCATCTTGTTCTTAACTGAGGGCAAGTTTATCAATAAGCCCAAAATCAATACTGTGATCATTGCCACATTGTGTAAACGTTTTCACTAAATTTTCTAAGAAAGTGATTTAGCCAGTTAATACCAGACATCCAGCGCAGTGCCTTGCCATGCGAATAAAGCACTGAATTTAAATAAGTTTATCTAAATTATTGAGACTATTTTCTTTAAATCACTTCGTACACCAGAAAGCGAAGTTAATGATTTAATGAAATCATTGCTGTGAAAACGATTAACCTAATGGGTATTTATGTAGCGATACATGTCAAAGAACCATGCGAGTAGGAATTTATCACTTATATGCAGTGTGATGCGCAAGACTAATTTAATATTACGATATGCACTAATTAGCATTTAAGAGCTATACTGAATCAGTTATATGTACCTCACGGATGAAGTATGAAGACTGCAATATTACGTTTTTTACTCTTTTTCATTCCTCTACTGACCATCACGTCAGCATCTATTTATTACATCTACAGCGATGATATCTCCCAGCTTAACCACCGAATTCAAGACCGTGAGAACAGCCGACATCAATCGTCTTTACATATCACAAGGTTACATTTCGCACCGATCATTGAAGATCTCCGCTACCTGAGTGAAAAAGCCAAAGAATTATCGGAAACGCCCCATACTGTTGAAAGACAGAGGGAGATCCTAACCGCTACCTTCCAGCGCCTTTCTAGTACACGCTCTTACTATGACCAAGTCAGGTTACTCAATGACAAAGGGTTAGAGATCATCAGAGTTAATAGAGAGGGTAAAGAGGCTATCGCTGTTGGTACAGCCAACCTTCAGGATAAAAGTCACCGTGATTACGTTCAGAAAGCGTTAAAAGTCCCAGCAGGGAGTTTTTATACCTCGCAATTCGATTTGAATCAGGAAAATGGTCAAATCGAGCTCCCGCATAAACCCATGCTACGCTTTGTCAGTCACTTTAAAATGAACGGCCAAAGTTGGCTGATCACCCTCAATTACCTTGGTGTGGACTATTTAGAGGAATTAAAAGACCAATATGGCTGGGATCAAGTACAAAACTGGCTGATCAACAGTAATGGTCAGTGGCTGCTAGGCCCCTCAGAGGAAAGCGCTTGGCAGTTCATGCCTTCAACCGTTAACCCTGCTCAACAAGACTTTCACTCCCTCTACCCTGACTTATGGCTAAATATACAAAATAACAATCACGGACAGGTCATCATTGGTGATTACCTCTATACCTTTACCCGTTTCTTTTCTGGCAAGACCTTCAGAGGCGAAGATAGTTTCACCCTACCTTTCCAAGGTACCGATCTTCCTTGGACCATTATCTCTAGGGTCAACATGACCGAAGCCGTTACTGAGTTGGCGTTTACCCAGCAACGAATACTCAAACTGGTCATCTTTGCAGGATTAATTGTTTGTTTGGCTTCAGGGTGTCTGGTTCTGGCTTGGCACTTATCACAGTTACTCAATGCCCAGCGCAAAATGACGTTAAAAATAGAAGATACAGCGCTGCAATATGCCACCGTACTTCGCCACGTCCCCGATGGACTCATGTCTCTCGATCAAAACATGAAGATCTTAACAGCCAACAATGCCGCGATACAGATATTGTCCCTGCAAAATAAAGATATTATCGGCAGCAACTTAGCGAAGCTATTACCTGGCACCCAATCTCGCCGCCAGCTCGAAGCGATTATTGAGCAGTTACAGCAGTTGAGAGAGAGAAAACAACCAACCATAAAGATACGATTGCAGTTCAACAACCTCAAAACTAAGCATGTTGAGATCATTGCAACAGAAACTGCTTATAGTTCTCGCCATGAAATTTTACTCAATCTCCGTGATGTGACTTACTGGATTGAGCGAGAAGAAAAGCTCAAAAGCATGTCGCGAGCACTTGAGCAAAGTAACGATTCTATCATCATTACAGATAAAAGAGGTGTGGTTGAATACGTAAACCGCTCCTTTGAACAACATAACGGTATCCAATCCAAAGATATTATTGGCAAACAATCCATAGAACTGCTCAGAAGCACTCTCAATAACATCAATGACGTTAAGCATGTCCAGAAACAGCTAAAACAAGGCCATGTTATTGAACGTGTTATCGCCCATAAACAAGGTGATGAGCAAATCATGTACGAAGAAAAAACCATAGCCCCAATCCGTAATAGCCGAGGCCGAATTAGCCATTACATTTCAACCGGCAAAGACATCACTGAACGGGTAATGTTCGAAAACCGCTTACACCGGTTGGTGCACTATGATTTACTGACCGAGCTTCCAAACCGAACCTTACTTCAGCAGCAAATTGGAGCCGCCGTAAAATGCAACAAGGTTACTGGGGATAACCTCGCCCTACTCTCAATCGATCTTGATTACTTTAAGCAGATCAATGACTCGTTGGGGCATGCTGTGGGCGATAAAGTCATTAAAACAGCCGCTAAACGCATCCAGCGTCTATTGCGGGAAACGGATTTCCTCGCGAGGCTCGGTGGGGATGAATTTGCTGTGCTGCTCTCTCAAAATGCTAACTTGCAGAATGTGACCAATATCGCAGCCCGTATTCTCAAGCATATCTCTGCACCTTTGGTAGTAGAAGGTAAAGAGTTTTTCTTAACAACCAGTATCGGTATCAGCTTCTTCCCTGATGATTCTGACGTTGCTGAGAACCTCAGTAAATATGCAGATATCGCTCTTTACCGAGCAAAAGAACAAGGCCGTAATCAATTCTGTTTCTATACCACAGAAATGGGCGTTAACAGTATTCAACAAATCCAGCTAGAGTCAGAGTTACGCCGCACGGTTGGCACGGATCGCTACGAGTTTTTCTACCAGCCCAAAGTCCATAGCAATAATCACAAGGTTTGTGGTGTTGAAGCCTTACTTCGCTGGCGAAACGAGTTGGGAGAGCATGAATCACCACTTAATATTATTCCTATCCTAGAGCGCTCTGGCGTGATCATTGAAGCAGGTGAACACCTGATTCAAAAAGCCTGCCGACAATTGAAAAACTGGCAATCCAATGGCATCTACCTCAATTTTGCTATCAATATTTCAGCTCAACAGTTGTTAGGCTCTGATATTGTTGAAGCTATTGATAAGGCGATAATCCAAAGCGGTTGCGATCCGAAATACCTGGAGATAGAGATCACCGAATCTGTGATCATGTCTGATGTAAATACAGCACTGGACAAGCTGATCAAGCTCGAAGCTCTAGGGGTACAAATTGCCATTGATGATTTTGGTACAGGCTACTCATCACTGGCATACCTAAGCCGCTTCCCTATTCATATTTTGAAGATTGATCGGGAGTTCATCAAAGATCTGCCTTGGAATAAAGATAATATCGCCATCACCCGCTCAATTGTGGAACTCGCCCATAACTTAAAGATGCGCGTAGTCGCGGAAGGTGTTGAGAACCAGTCACAAAGAGATTTCTTAGCCAGTATTGGCGTGGAAGAATTTCAGGGGTACTTCTTTGGCCGCCCAGAACCTGTTTCAGATTTTGAACTGCATTTCCTTCAGGAGGATAAAGACACGGTCTAAACAGATTTAGTTTGCTTTTGTTATGAGCTGGCTATACCTTTATCTCAGAACCAATGCGTGAGTAAGAAGACAATGAGCTTTAGTGATCATTTAGATAATTTTATCAAACAACGCGACCAGCAAAACCAAGGTAGGGGCCAGTTCCAACAGCGCAAACAACACGTCGTTGTCGACCCTACAAACCAGAGCCTTGCCCGAGAAGCGATGGCCAAGGCCCAGGAAGAAGCCTCTGAGCAAGCTACTATTGAAACCAAGCATCATCACCAGAGAATCAATGGCCGTTGTATGATGGAGCATGAAGCCGATGCGCTCAATAAACTGGAAGTAGAAAAAAAACCTGCTAACCCAGATCGTATCGAATACATTAACCAACTTCGCAAAAGCCTCAAACTTAAGAAGCGTAGTTAATCGTTTTGCTTCAATGTGGGAACCGCTAGTCAGGTTCCCATCACAACTCCCCTGCCCTCATTGCAACCCTGTATATGCTCTTTACCTTGTGGGCAATAGCCAAGTGACTTAGGTATATATCTATTCACCTGCGCCACACTTTGATAAATAAAACAGCAAAACTTTTGATCTTTCTTGTGTTTTATACGCTGTTTTATTACTCAACCATTCCAATAAACCTCACATTCTGGCGTTAATTAAGCAGCCATCATAAAAAATCTCAAAAAAATATCGCACAGAAATCATTCGTTTTGCTGATATTCACCGCTAAACAACTCACGCGATTATTAAATAAGCGACAATTTTAGTGGCGTAACATACTAATTACATTCATTAATGGATGGTATATTCCGCCTTTTTCGTATGGATATTAAACAACTCGGCATTAGCCTACTGATTTTAAAGCACAGACGCCTTCAAATTAAGACTAATCTTATTCTTTTGCTTAATTATCAATATTGATTGAGTGAATCATAAATAAGAACATTACAATAACAAAGCACCATAAAGCTTCGCCCTTAAATATACATCCCCTCAATAATCAAAACATGAACAACCAAAGTGCAACCTCGGGTCTACACTATTGAGGTTAAAATGGCAATATAGGCAGTCGCCATTTTAGGGGGTAAAATTAACGCCTAAAAAACAATGAAAAGACATAATCATGAATTCAGTTATACAAGTAAGCGAACTTGAGTCGTTTCTCATTGCGATTATTGTGCTTTTTCTTGGCTACTTCATTAATAGCAAAGTAAAGGTATTCCGGAAGTACAATATTCCTGAGCCTATTGTTGGCGGATTGATTGTTGCCGTACTGATTGCAATCTTACATACCCAGGGTGTCGACATTACCTTCAAGCTAAGCCTTAAAGACACACTAATGCAGATGTTCTTTGCCACGGTAGGTTTAGCAGCCAGCTTTAAACTGTTAGCCAAAGGTGGCTCACGGGTATTTTTATTCCTTGGTATCGCAACACTGTACATCATTATTCAAAATGCCGTCGGTGTTAGCCTGAGCACTATGCTGGGCCTTGACCCACTGCTAGGCCTAATGGTGGGCTCAATTACCCTCTCTGGTGGCCATGGTACGGGTGCCGCTTGGTCGCAGACCTTTGCCGATATGTATGGCTTACAAACCTTGGAGCTGTCCATGGCTGCTGCAACCTTTGGTTTGGTTATGGGTGGTATTATCGGTGGTCCTGTTGCTCAGCGCCTGATCAACAAGTTCTCACTAAAATCCGAGTTTGGAAGTGGTGAAAAACACCATATCGAACACCCCGACTTGGTGACCTACAGTGATAACGAAGAAGATCGTATTACTGCGAAGAACACCATTGAAGTACTGTTCATCCTGCTAATCTGTGTTGCGGGTGCTGCCCACGTCAAAGAATTAGTAGACAGCTTTGGCATCAACTGGCTTCGGATCCCTGATTTTGTCTATTCACTGTTTATTGGTGTCTTTATCACCAATATCTGTGAAACGACCAAAGTCTACAAGATCAACAATGAAACTGTGGATGCGCTAGGTACCATCTCGCTGTCACTGTTCCTCGCGATGGCATTGATGAGCCTTCAGCTATGGGAGCTGCTTGGTCTAGCCTTGCCTATGATTGTGATACTGTCGGTACAGACAATCACGTTAGCGGCGTTTGCCTACTTTGTTACTTTCAGGCTAATGGGTAAAACCTATGATGCTGCTGTTATCGCCGGTGGCCACTGTGGCTTTGGTATGGGGGCAACTCCAACCGCTGTGATGAACATGGGTGCCCTGGTGTCGCGTAATGGCCCATCCCCGCAAGCCTTCATGGTTGTTCCTATCGTCGGTGCCTTCTTCATCGACATCGCCAACCTGATTGTGCTGCAGACCTATATTAGCTTCATTCAGTAAACACCCTCCAAGCCGGACCTTGCCAGGTCCGGCTTTGCCGTTCGGCATCTCCCAGCTATTATTAATTTATTGGCCTTAGTTTGAAGGTTGATGGGTACATCAACTTGGCTTTATAACAATATCAGAATAACTATCTTCTCTCGTTTGGGGTGCGCTTAGTCAATGGCCACACGCCTCTGTGGCTTTACGTTGAATCTGTACCTATCGTCTAATTCGGTAGGATTATGAAGAGCGTGGGAGTATCAATATGTTAGGTGAAAATCATGCACTGTTTATCGAGTACCCTGAACACCAAGATAGAATCAAGGAACTAAAGCAATCCGACCAACACTTCAAACAAATGGCTGACCGTTACCATCAGTTAGATCACAAAATAAGAGGCCTCGAAGGTAACAACGTTCCCACAGACGATCATCACTTCACTCAACTCAAACTAGAACGCGTCCAGCTGAAAGACAAAATCTACAGTATTCTTTCACACTGATCCTGCCGTATCCCAACATGTCGACTATGTTCACTTCACAGGTTTACACTCTGTGAGGTGGACATAAATTCACACTTTCTACATACCATGTAATCCCTGAAATAACCCCATATAAACCATTGAATATTAAGAAATAGCCATATTAATAGAATGTGAACAGACCGAATCACCGCCGAAACAATTGTAACTGGATATTTCTAACGGTTTCCTATTCAAAAAATGTTGATAGAATCCGCGCACCTTTAATGACAATCAACTTTTGTTAATAAAGCACAATTTTTTTTGAGCACAGTATGAAGTTCATACTGTTTCCCTTGTAGTGACAGAGAAAACAATGACTAAATTCGATAAAGCAAAACAGATCCTGCTGGCAGGTTTCTGTATCAACCTATGTATGGGCATCCTGTATGCTTGGAGTGTATTCAAGCAAGCACTCGTTCTTGATATGGGCTGGTCTGATGCAGATGCTTCTATGCCATACTCAGTTGCTGTAATCACTTTTGCTCTATCACTATTGGTAGCTGGTGTACTTCAAGACAAAATGGGCCCACGTAAAATCCTTATCTTGGGTACTACCCTTGTTGGCTCGGGTATGATCATTTCAAGCTTTGCTACCAGCCCTCTGCTACTGCTTATCACATTTGGTCTAATGACGGGTGCGGGTATCGGCTTCGGCTACGCATGTCTTGCCCCTTCTGCAATGAAGTGGTTCCACCCTTCTAAGAAAGGCTTGGTAAACGGCCTGATTGCTGCTGGCTTTGGTCTTGCTGCCGTTTACCTTGCACCGTTGACATCTCTGTTGATTGAATCTTTCGGTATCAGCACCAGCTTCCTGATCCTTGGTGTTGCCATCCTGCTTATCTCTGTACCTCTGGCAAGCACGATTACTAACCCACCAGCAGGCTACCAGCCTCCGGTACCAGCTAACTACAAGGCAAAAGCTGCCAAGCCGGTTGATATCCAGTGGCGCGCAATGCTGAAAACGCCTCAGTTCTACTCACTGTGGATCATGTTTGCACTGGCATCTTCTGCAGGCCTAATGGTGATTGGTAACATCACACTGATTGCCTCTCAGCAAGCCAACATCACAGAAGCTGCCTTCCTAGTTGTTGTTCTGTCTATCTTCAACTCTGGCGGCCGTGTTGCTGCTGGTATCCTTGCAGATAAAATTGGCGGCCTACGCACCCTGACGATTGCATTTATCATGCAGGGCATCAACATGGCGCTATTTGCAAGCTTTGATTCAAGCTTCACCCTAATAGTTGGTGCAGCACTAGCAGGTGTTGGCTACGGTACGCTGCTAGCAGTATTCCCAACGCTAACGGCTGAGTTCTACGGCCTGAAAAACTACGGCGCAAACTTCGGTGTACTTTACACAGCTTGGGGTGTGAGTGGCTTTATCGGTTCTGCCATCACCGCTATCGCAATGGGCACAACGGGTAACTACACCCTAGCGTACACCATTTGTGCAGTAATGCTGGCGTTCAACGTACTTCTTTCTGTTGTCACTAAGCCTGTTGATGCAGAAGCATTAGAGAAGAAACTGGCAAACGCCTAATTATCTCTACCCAAGATCATAAAAAAGCACAGCCTCGCTGTGCTTTTTGTTTTTTGTTCTCATTCAAAACATCCTATTCAATCTTCCAAGATAATTTCTAGCCTTTAGTATCAATTATTAGTTGTGCAAATTTGACACCTTTGTTTTACTTTCAAGGCAAACTAATTATAAATATCTGTTGTTATTACCATTTTGATCTTGTATCCAACCCAACATCTCCCCTTTACCCTTTGAATTTATTTGCTCATTAATTAGTTTGTTTTTAAGAAAAGTATCATTTTTATACGCTCATCCTATTTTCGAACATCCCCTTGCTCAAAAGTATTAGTACGTTTTTTTTGCCATTTGTATGATTCACAAAAGTGATAATTAAGACCGCATATTTCGCCCATCTTTATTGCACGAGGTCTTCTCGTACATAAAAGCAACATTTCGTAATGGACGTTAGGGGTGAGTGATGAACAACAAAACGTTATATAAACGTCATCGACTAACAGCCTTAGTAGCAGCTTCACTATTTGGGTTGGCTACCGGTATTGCCAGTGTTCATGCCGAAGAAGAAGTCGAAGGTCCAGATTTTTCTGGCCTCGGCTCGCTCAAAGGTATCAAACCGGCTCCTGTACCAGGGCTCGATGAATACATAAAAGACGAAAAAGCAGCAATCAAACTCGGTAAGGCATTATTCTGGGATATGCAGGCAGGTAGTCAGGGGCAAGCTTGTGCAAGTTGTCACTACGCTGCTGGTGCGGATAATCGGACCAAGAACCAAATCAGCCCGGGGATAAACAATGTAGATAAGGATAAACAGTCTATTTTTGACCCAACACGTACAGGCAAGGGTGGCCCTAACTACACGTTAGTGCCTAATGACTTCCCTTTCCGTGTCTACGCCGATCCTGATGATCGTGATTCAGAGGTGCTATTCGATAGCGATGATGTCGTATCTTCACAAGGGGTCTTTGGCGCGGTATTTGACGAACTCTATGGTGGTACTTATGGCGATCCAAGGTACTCTGACCGCCGTGAAGGTTGTGAACTCGTCACAGATATCTTCCATGTCGGCGGGGTAGCAACACGTAGAGTTGAGCCTCGAAATACGCCGACGGTCATTAACGCCATTTTTAACTTCCGAAACTTCTGGGATGGCCGAGCAAATAACGAGTTCAACGGGGTGGACCCATTTGGCCCTCGTAACGTTGATGCGCGAGTATTGCACTTCGACCCTTACACCGAATATGTAAGCTTGAAAGAAGTTAACTTGATTAACTCCAGTGCGGCCTCTCAGGCAGTAGGGCCTCCAGGCAGTGCCTTTGAGATGACGTGTGCTGACAAAGCCTTCAAAGATATGGGTAGAAAGCTAATGGGCTTGAAACCTCTGGGCTTGCAGCAGGTTGATCGCTCGGACAGCGTATTGGGTTATGCCTCTAGTTATCCGAACGATGGCCTTCGTACCCGCTATGAAGACATGATCAAAGATGCGTTCAATATTGAGTACTGGGGCTCAGAACAAGACTTTGACGGTTATAGCCAGATGGAAGAGAACTTCAGCCTATTTTGGGGCTTGGCTATCCAGCTTTATGAAGCAACGTTGATCTCTGACGACTCACGCTTCGACCGCTTTATGGATGGTGATGTATACGCGCTTAATGATCTTGAAAAGCACGGTATGGAAGTGTTCGTAGACAAAGGTAAGTGTGTGAACTGTCACAGCGGCCCTGAGTTCTCGAAAGCTATGACCCACTTGATTGCTGAAGAGCAGGAAGAGGGACTGGTTGAGCGGATGCACATGGGTGATGAGAGCATTTCACTCTACGACAACGGCTTCTACAACATCGGTGTCACACCAACCAAAGAAGATCTTGGTTTAGGCGGTAAGGACCCTTGGGGCAACCCTCTGTCTCACACCAAGCAATACCTCGATATTCTGCTGGGTAAAAATGTGCCGGACAACTTCCAGGTTGACCCTTGTACATTTGAAGCACGTGTTCGAGATGATGATCCATGTGACTCTGATCGCCATACCAGAATCATGGAGCGGCGTGTAGCAAAAGGTAAAGAGCGTACTGCAGTTGACGGTGCATTCAAGACCCCTACGCTTCGTAACATCGAGCTAACCGGTCCATACATGCACGATGGTAGTATGGCAACACTTGAGCAAGTTGTTGAGTTCTACAACCGTGGTGGTAACCGTACCAGCGAAGGTACTGGTGACTCATCTGGCTTCGGTGACATCTCTTCGAACCTTGACCCAGATATTCGCAGCCTAGAGTTGACGGATTACGAGAAGAAAGCACTGGTTGCCTTTATGAAGGCCCTAACGGATGAGCGTGTACGTCAAGAGAAAGCACCATTTGACCATCCACAATTGTTCATTCCAAATGGTGTAGAAGGTGACGAAAACTACGCCAGAACCAACGCGAATGGTTCATCTCGTGAAGAGTGGATTGAAATTCCAATGGTGGGTGCTTACGGTCGTTCAGCAAAAGGTCTTGAACCATTGAAACCTTTCCTAGACGGCGTGAACTCTGACTACGGTACAGGTGGTGATTATGGTTCAGGTTCTGAGCCTTCTGGTAACTATCTAGAAGCAAAAGATGATGCTTACTCAGCTCAATACGGTCGCTCTACAACCATCAAGCCACTAGATAATGATGTAGCTGGTAATTACGACATCGACCCAAGAAGTATTGTGATTCACAATGCCCCTAGCAGTCGAGATTGTCGCTACTACATCTACGCTGACGGTAGTATTTTGGTGACACCACTGAAAGACTACGACATGAGCATTACCTACTCTGTCAAAGACAGCAGCGGTAAGGAATCTAACGTAGCAACCATTGACCTCAGTGTGTACCGCTAATTAATCCTAATGTAGCAATATAACTTCGCTATGACTTAAGCCCCGCCCAGTGCGGGGCTTTCTTTTATACCACCTTGTTAACAAGTTATTAACTAGAACTATTTCAAACTGTTTCTATACTAAATATTGACACAAAAACAGACAGTTATTTTTTCTGGTTAAAAGAAAGTGCCATTTAGATGGATAAACCACGGGCACCCTTTTGGAGATAGCTGCAAATAATGACGATAAGAAGCGTCAATTTCTCTTGATAAGGATTAACAGGACGTAATTATGAAGCAAACCCTTACCTCTTCCTTGGCAGTATCTACTCTTGCTCTCATTCTTGCTGGCTGTGATAGTGGTGGTAGCAGTCAAGACAAAGAAATGATCCAATCGCTACAGAACAAAGTCGAGACCCTCGAGCAGCAACTTGCCCAAGTATCGGGAGGAGCCGTTCAAGCAGAAGACGACAGTGACACACCGGCATCAGCGACTGGTTCTGGTACACTCGCTCAAATTCAGAAACAAGGTTACCTCCAATGCGGCGTAACTACTGGTTTGCCCGGCTTCTCTAACCCTAACGAAAAAGGGGAATGGGAAGGGATTGACGTTGAATTTTGTCAGGCCGTCGCTGCTGCAGTTCTTGGCGATAAATCTAAAGTGAAATACATCCCCCTCACCGCTAAAGAGCGCTTTACCGCCCTTCAGTCAGGTGAAATAGACCTGTTATCCCGTAACACAACCTGGACGTTACACCGTGATACTGCACTCGGAATCAACTTTGCCGGCGTCAATTACTACGATGGCCAGGGCTTCATGGTCAGCAAAGAACTCAAAGTCGAGAGCGCGGGTGAACTTGATGGTGCCGCTGTATGTGTTCAATCAGGTACGACAACTGAGCTAAACCTTGCCGATTACTTCCGCCACCGCGAAATGCAATATACCCCGGTGGTTTTCGACACTGCAGCCCAAACCGTGAAAGGCTTCGAGGCTGGTCGCTGTGATGTCCTCACCACTGACCAATCAGGCTTATATGCCCTTCGTTTGAACCTGCAAGACCCATCTTCAGCCGTGGTCCTGCCAGATATCATCTCCAAAGAGCCATTAGGCCCAGCCGTTCGCCAAGGGGATGACCAGTGGTTCAATATTGTGAAATGGACCCTCAATGCGATGATCAATGCTGAAGAATTGGGTGTGTCTTCACACAATGTCGATGACATGCAAAAGTCAAACGACCCTAATATAAAACGCTTGATTGGCGTTGACGGCCCGAAAGGTAAAGGGTTGGGTCTAAACGACGATTGGTCTTATCAAGTCATCAAGCAGGTGGGTAACTATAGTGAAAGCTTCGAGCGTACTGTGGGTATGAGCTCACCGCTTCAAATTAAACGGGGAGCCAACGCGCTATGGAATGATGGTGGTTTCCTATACGCACCACCGATGCGCTAGCCCCATCGCAAATGTTAATCCATTTGGAGGGGAAGGATGGCTTCCCCTCCTGCCATGATAATCTTTTGCACAGGATGTGTTGTTTTGGCAGCGAAGAAGACAAGTCTATTTTATAATCCTACTTTTCGTGCCCTGCTGTTCCAAGCACTTGCCGCAGCAGCACTGGCCTATGTTATCTATTCGATAATCAATAACACCCTGACCAATTTGGATCAGCGTGGTATTGCAACAGGGTTCGGCTTTCTCACTCAGGAAGCAGGGTTTGGTATCGGGTTAAGCCTGATTGATTACGACGAAACCTACAGTTATGGCCGAACCTTTTTTGTCGGCTTACTCAACACTGCCCTAGTCTCTGTACTCGGTATTTTCCTGGCGACTATATTGGGCTTTGTCATCGGCATTGCCCGGCTTTCATCTAACTGGCTGGTGAGCCGCTTTGCTGCTGTTTATATCGAGACATTCCGAAATATCCCCCTGCTACTGCAAATTTTCTTTTGGTATTTCGCCGTTCTACAAGCCCTTCCCTCCCCGAGAAACAGCCTTAGCTTCGGCGAGAGTGTGTTCCTCAATGTTAGGGGGCTGTATTTTGCCAAACCCATTTTTGAGCAAAACGCCTACTGGATTGGCCTTGCGCTCATTACCGCCGTGGTGCTGAGCATCAGCTACACCATTTATGCAAAAAGAAAGCAAAAGGCTTCAGGGAAGCAATCTCCCATTTTATGGGTGTTATTAAGCCTGCTGATAGTGCTCCCCACCATCGCTTTTTTTGCCAGTGGACAACCCGTCCACATGGAGGCCCCAGTCCTTAAAGGCTTCAATTTCCGGGGAGGCATCGGCATTATCCCCGAACTGGCAGCGTTACTGTTGGCATTGAGTATCTATACCGCATCATTTATCGCTGAAATTGTCCGTGCCGGGATCAACGCCGTCAGCCACGGTCAAACTGAGGCGTCTTTATCGCTTGGGTTACCTCAAGGAAAAACCTTACGCCTTGTGGTGATCCCTCAAGCCCTGAGGATCATCATCCCGCCTTTGACCAGTCAGTACCTCAACCTCACCAAGAACTCATCATTGGCTATGGCAATCGGCTACCCCGATCTGGTCTCGGTGTTTGCAGGGACGACACTCAACCAAACCGGCCAAGCTATTGAGATCATTGTCATGACCATGGCGGTTTACCTCACACTCAGCTTGCTGACGTCTCTACTCATGAACATATACAACCGCAAAGTTGCGCTGGTTGAGCGTTAGGAGGAATGGGAATGCATCAACATCAATTTCGCCCAGACTTGCCGCCACCAGCCAATACCGTGGGTCTGGTCGGTTGGCTACGCAAGCATCTATTTTCCAACCTCATCAACACCTGCCTGACCCTTATTCTTGGCTACCTTGCCATCGTGGCATTGTGGAACATCGTTGACTGGGCCTTTCTCAAAGCCGATTGGGTTGGCTCTAGCCGCGATGACTGCCATCGGGATGGAGCTTGCTGGGTGTTTATCTCAGTGCGTTTCGATCAGTTCATGTTTGGGTTTTATCCGCAGGAAGAATTATGGCGCCCTCAACTGTTCTATTTCACGCTCGCGATATTCATTACACTGCTCGCCATTGAAAAAACACCAGGGCGAACATGGATTTGGCTTTTCTTCGTCAATATCTACCCCTTCATCATCGCAGGCTTGCTGTATGGTGGTATTTTTGGCCTTCCTGTTGTGGAAACCCACTTGTGGGGAGGGCTTTTAATCACCCTGATCATCGCTATTGTTGGCATAGTGGTTTCACTACCAATAGGTATCGCACTGGCTTTGGGCAGGCGCTCAAATATGCCGGTGATCCGAAGCCTTTGCACTGTTTACATAGAGATCTGGCGTGGTGTCCCACTGATCACCGTCCTGTTCATGGCATCTGTCATGCTGCCACTGTTCCTCAATGCCGAGACTGAAACCAACAAGTTGATTCGGGCACTCATAGGTGTAGTGCTGTTCAGTGCGGCCTACATGGCAGAAGTGGTACGTGGGGGGTTGCAGGCCATTCCGTCAGGGCAATATGAAGCCGCAGATGCGCTTGGGTTAAGTTATTGGAAGAAAATGTACCTCATCGTACTGCCACAGGCGCTAAAGATCAGCATTCCAGCCATTGTTAACACCTTCATCGGGCTGTTTAAAGACACCAGCCTAGTGCTCATTATCGGTATGTTCGATGTACTTGGGATCGGCCAAGCAGCCAATACCGACCCTAAATGGTTAGGCTTCGCAACAGAAAGCTATGTCTTCGTGGCACTAGTATTCTGGATATTCTGCTTTGGTATGTCGAGATACAGTATTTACCTAGAAAACAAGCTCCATACAGGACATAAACGTTAGGTCATAAGAGGGATGATATGACAGACAGTACAACCACTAATAGAGCTTCAACTAACAGTGCTGCTAACGGCAATGCGAAAGGTGATAGCACCTTAGACCGTAGTTCACCACACAAATCAGCAAAGTATACCGCCATGATCACTATGACTGATGTGAACAAGTGGTATGGGGAATTCCACGTTCTAAAAGATATCAACCTGACCGTTAAGAAAGGCGAGAAAATCGTGATATGCGGCCCTTCCGGTTCGGGAAAGTCGACTTTGATCCGCTGTATTAACCGGTTGGAGGAACACCAACAAGGCCAAATCATTGTCGCCGGCAATGAACTGACTAGCGATCTGAAAAACATCGAGCTAGTTCGACGTGAAGTCGGTATGTGCTTCCAGCACTTCAACCTATTCCCCCACCTTACTGTACTCGAAAACTGTACTCTAGCTCCTATCTGGGTAAAAAAGATGCCGCAGAAAGAAGCCGAAAAGATTGCGATGCAATACTTGGAGCGGGTAAAAATCCCAGAGCAAGCCAACAAATATCCCGGCCAACTCTCCGGCGGCCAGCAGCAACGTGTTGCGATTGCCCGCTCTCTGTGTATGACACCACAAGTGATGCTGTTTGATGAACCTACTTCGGCACTCGACCCGGAAATGGTCAGGGAGGTGCTAGAAGTCATGGTCGAACTTGCCAACGAGGGGATGACAATGATTTGTGTAACCCATGAAATGGGGTTTGCCCGACAAGTTGCAGACCGGGTTATCTTCATGGATATGGGCGAAATTATCGAGGAAAACACCCCGCAAGCATTCTTCGATAACCCACAATCAGACAGAACACAGTTATTCTTGAACCAAATACTGCACTAAGTCGTATATTAATCATGAGGTTATTGAGACGCAGCAACAATGTGCTGTAACATTCATTTACAACTTTGACCACAAAGATAAGGAATTGTTAAGTATCATTCAGGTCATATCGTTACACTGAGTTTATTGTTTGGGGACAGCCGCATTAATTTGACAAACGGCTTGCAATAACGATGAAATGCCCCAATATACATTTACATTAGCAATCACATATCTAACCCTGAGGGGACTATTTATGAACGATCGTATTGTCAATCGTGGCACAGCTTACGAAAGCGTACTTTCTACAAACAAGGTTCTACGTAACACTTATTTTCTTCTGTCTCTAACGCTTGTATGGTCAGCTGTCGTTGCAGGCTTTGCAATGGCGATGAATATGCCTCACCCGGGCCTAATCATCACCTTGGTTGGCTTCTACGGTCTGATGTTCCTGACAGAGAAAAACCGTAACAGCAGCCTAGGTATCGTATTTACCTTCGCGCTAACAGGCTTTATGGGTTACACGTTGGGGCCAATCCTCAATATGTACATCGGCGCAGGCATGGGCCATGCTATTGTTCCTGCCCTAGGCGGTACGGCACTGACCTTTATGGCGTGTTCGGCTTACGCACTGACTACCAAGCGTGATCTGTCTTTCCTAGGCGGCATGCTACTGGCAGGCTTTGTTGCCATCCTAGTTATGGTTGTAGCAAACATCTTCCTACAGATGCCAATGCTATCACTGGCAATCAGCGGTATGTTTGTACTGTTCTCGTCTGCAGCTATCCTGCTGACAACACAGAACATCGTACGTGGCGGTGAGACAAACTACATCTCAGCGACAGTTACCCTGTACGTTTCAATCTACAACCTATTCCTGAGCCTACTTCAAATCCTAGGTATTATGGGTAGCAACGACTAATCTCTGATTGGTTAGATTGTTTCGAAAAGCGCCGCAAGGCGCTTTTTTTGTAGCCGCAACCTTGCAGCCAACTTCGAATATCACTATCCTTTGTCCGTTCTATATGCGAGGCAAACATGCTTGAATTTGAAGGTAAACAAATAGAGACCGACGCCCACGGTTATCTGAAAAACACCGACGACTGGAGTGAAGCTCTGGTACCCATGCTGGCTGAAGAAGAAGGCATCACCCTGACAGAAGCGCATTGGGAAGTTGTTCGTTTTGTCCGAGAGTTCTATCAGGAATTCAACACCTCACCGGCTATCAGAATGCTAGTGAAGGCGATGGCGAAAAAATACGGTGAAGAGAAAGGCAGTTCACGCTACCTATACAAACTTTTCCCGAAAGGCCCGGCAAAGCAAGCCACAAAATTGGCTGGCCTACCAAAACCGGTGAAGTGCATTTAAAACCCAGTGCCTTAATCGGCAAGCCACGTTAGCGCGAGTGGGAGCGACCACTCGCCTATCTCTGTCCCTGTAACATAGCGTCAGCTACATAATTTCAAAGCCATCATAATGGCGCCAGTCGAGCTGTTCCCACTCAACACTATCGACGCGAGAGGTTCTCGGGCCATCCTCCAGCCAGGCAAGCAGTTGTTTCACTTGCCCCTCTTGACCACACGCCATGACTTCGACACTACCGTCAGGTAAGTTCTTTGCGTACCCTGTCAAACCACACTTCAGCCCTTCATGCGCTGTATGGAACCTGAACCCAACACCTTGAACCATACCGGTAATTAGTGCCTTTACACATATTTGCGACATAGATCACCTCAAGCTTCCTACTCTCAACCCGATAACAATATAATATTACTCGCACAAAAAATGCTCTAAGCTTCTGTTTTTAGGAATTAATATGAAAGAAGTTGCCTTCCGATGGATTGACCGTTACTTAATCCATATTACCCTGCAGGAAAAATTCTACTTGCTGTTCCTGCTACCCATTATTGCGCTGATGAGCGTCGCTACAATATTAGCCGATAGCGCTAGCCAGCAACGTATTGAAATCACGACACAGCAGGTAGAGACGACTGCTACCCTTCTTTCACAGCAGAAAATCAGCCAATCAGAAGCCCAGCGCTTGTTAGCCAATACTAACCTTCACGTTGGCCCAGGCGATATTTCTACTTACGTTAGCGGAATGAACTACAGCATTTCATCTGATGCCGCTGCGGGGCTTTTCTCTCACATCAGTACTAGCCAATGGGTCATAATTGCTACGATCCTACTGATAAGCTTGGCTGCGGTGTACTACATCATGACCTTCATTGGTGGAGCAATGTTTACCACTAATAAAGCATTGCAGAGCCTCGCTGACGGTGATTTAACCAACCGCCTGAATTTTTTCAAAGTACGTGATGAATTCAGCTCAATCGCCATCACTATCGATAAGGTGAGCGAGCGGGAACAACAACTGGTACAGGCAACCCAACAAGCCATCGCCCTGATGCAGCAAATTAGCAGCAGCTTGCGCCAACGTAGTGCGGGTAGTGAGCAACTATCAACCTCACAGCAACAGCATCTTGATTCACTGGCCAGTGCGACCGAGGAAATGGCAACCTCAATCCGCGAAGTGGCAACCCACGCCCATCAAACTTCCGAGCAGACCCGTGAAGCACAGCAGGTATCTGAACAAGGCCGGGCGCAAGTCAACCAGACCCGTAACGCTATCAGCCACCTCAGCTCCGAGATAAACCAAGCTGCTGATGCGGTGGCAGAGCTTGATAGTAACGCGGCGAAAATTGATGATGTGGTAACCACCATCAACGGCATTTCAGAGCAGACCAACCTGCTTGCCCTAAATGCGGCTATCGAAGCGGCCCGAGCCGGTGAGCAAGGCCGTGGGTTTGCCGTTGTTGCTGATGAAGTGCGGACCTTGGCGGGCAGGACGCAAAGCGCAACCGTTGAAATTCAACAGATGATTGAAGCCTTGCAGCAAAACAGCCAGAAGCTCATGGCGGTAATGAAGAATACGGTTGAGAATGCGCAAAACAGCGAAGCCTTGATGGATTCGGTAGACAGTGAAATCTCCCAAATCACCGAACGTAACCAGCATATTTCAGATCGCAGCACCGAGATTGCCGCCGCAGCCGAGCAACAAGGTGCCGTAGCGGACGATATCGCTAACAATGTCGAGCAGGTACGTAGCCAATCGCATGAAATTTGCAGTGCCATCAACGCCTCGGCAAATGACATCGAGCAACTCAACAAGCAGGCTGAAGTACTAGAGTCTTTGATGCGAGGACTCAAAGTCTAACCCCTCCCCTCCGGGCAGTGCTGCTATATCTGCACTGCCTACCGCAATGAGCCATATAAATTTGATTTTATGTGCTTTCGACAACATAATACGCCCCCATTCCTTACTCCATACTGGGCAAGTCATGACAGCTTCAATTTATCTGGTTAAAGGCCGTGAAAAATCACTTCGCCGCCGCCACCCATGGGTTTTCTCTCGCGGCATTCAACGTGTAGAAGGTAAACCAGCACTTGGTGAAACCGTTGATATCTTCGACCACAAAGGTGAGTGGTTAGCACGCGGTGCTTTTTCTCCGCAATCTCAGATCCGCGTTCGAGTATGGACCTTTGATCGTAACGAACAAATCAATGTTGATTTCTTCGTAAACCGCTTGAAAGCTGCCCAAGGTCTGCGTGACATTTTGGCGGCCCGCGATGGCCTTACTGGCTACCGTTTGATCGCTGCTGAGTCTGACGGCCTGCCTGGTATTACTATCGACCGCTACCAAGACTTTCTAGTATGCCAGTTGCTAAGCGCTGGTGCCGAAGCTCAAAAAGAAGCGTTGGTAGAAGCCCTAAACATCTGTTACCCAGAGTGCAGCGTGTATGAGCGTTCAGACGTGTCAGTTCGTAAAAAAGAAGGCCTAAAACAGCGTACTGGCGTTCTGTCTGGTGAAGAGCCACCTAAGTTCGTTACCATCGAAGAGAACGGCGTAAAAATCAATGTGGACATTGTCGGTGGTCACAAGACAGGTTTCTACCTTGACCAACGTGACAGCCGTGAAGCGGCCGTTAAGTACGTTAACGGCAAGCGTGTCCTGAACTGCTTCTGCTACACCGGTGGCTTTGGTCTATACGCACTAAAAGGCGGCGCGAGCGAAGTGGTGAATGTGGATGTTTCACAGCCAGCACTGGATACAGCACAAATGAACGCCGAAGCAAACGGCTACCCGCTGGAGAATGCGCAGTTCCTCAATGCTGATGTATTCAAACTGCTTCGCGAATACCGCGAGCGCGGTGAGCTATTTGATGTTGTGATCATGGACCCGCCTAAGTTTGCAGAATCTAAGTCGCAGCTAGTCGGTGCATGCCGTGGATACAAAGACATCAACATGCTAGCTATGCAGATCCTAAAACCAGGTGGCACATTGTTGACCTATTCATGCTCAGGCCTGATGGACAACAACCTGTTCCAGAAAATCATTGCAGATGCCGCGCTGGATGCTCACCGTGAAGTACAGTTCATCGAACGCTTCGGCCAAGCAGCTGACCACCCGCTAGACAGTGCTTACCCAGAAGGTTTCTACCTTAAAGGTTTTGCCTGTTACGTGAAGTAATATATTTTGCGCTTCGACAGCTAACCCCTGTCTCGAACAAAGACAATGAAGCCAGCAATGATTGCTGGCTTTTTTTCGCTTAGTTATCGCAGGCTGGTGAGATTTCGTCTATCTAATCGGTCAGCATTGCCGCCGCCGAGCCGCATAGCGTCATCAAGAACAGGAACCATTTCAGGGTTTCTGGGCGGGCTGAAATTGCCATTTTTACAGCGATATGTGACCCGACCATCGTGCCAGCCGCGAGGATCAGACCCGGTCCCCACATCACTAAATCCTCAATAATAAACAGGACTAATGCCACTAAGGTAAAAGCCAAGGCACAGAGCATTTTCAGAGCATTCGCTCGAACCAAGTCATACCGCAGTGTTCCAGCCAGGGCCGCCAATAAAACAAACCCTACGCCAGCTTGTACAAAGCCACCATAAAAACCCGCTAGCCCTAAGCCCCACCACGAACTCGGGGTATCTCTCACTTTTCTTGGCTCAGTGCCGGCAGGTGGTGCGACTATGGCAGGGCGGACTAAGATAATCAGGGCCATGGTCAGCATAGTGCCGAGCAACAGAGGTTTAATCCACGTTGAGGGTGCATAAGCTGCGCCGACAGCCCCCAGTAAACCACCGATAATGGTAGGGAGCAAAATCGGGCCTGTATCAGATGTCTCCAGCTTTCCATGGCGACGAAAGCCAAACAGTGCTGTAATTCCTTGTACCGCTACCCCCACCCGGTTAGTTGCATTCGCCACTTCTGCTGGCATCCCCATTACCATTAAAGCTGGAAGGGTTAGGTTCGAGCCCCCACCAGCCAGTGTATTGATGATCCCAGCCAGAAATCCAGTTCCGATCAGCAGGCTAGCCTGCAGTAATGACATGTCCATTGTAATGCTCTATCCATAGTAATTACGTCTTTTGTCTACACGCAATATACCCAATACATTAAACAAAGTGTTATATTTGATGATTAGTTTATAAGGGCATCAAAACCAGTATTCAGCCCTTATTCAGCTACCTAGCGACAAACTGCTAGGATAATCCCGATAACTACAATCTAATTCGGACATTGTTTTTCAAGGAACCGCTATGAAATTTCGTACCGCGTTAATGGCTCTTGCAGCATGCGGCATCAGCTTCTCCACTCTTGCTGACGTAAAACTGGATCTTCCATACCAAGCCGATCTTGTTTTGGTCAATGGCGTAGAGCAAGATGGCAACGACACGTTAACGCTTCCAAATGGTGTCAACCAGTTCGCATTCACTTATATCGATTCACTACGTGAAAATGGCGACGATTACCTCTACAAGTCAGATGTCATCATTGTTAAGTTTGATGCCAGTGATGAAGCACTAAAGCTTGATCTACCAAAGCTTCGCACCGCTCAAGATGCTCGTAAGTTCAACAAATCACCACAGCTTGCCCTAGTTGCTGCCAACGGCGAGAAGATTGACTTCGAGCAAGACAAGCTAATTAAATCAGGCCTTCAGTTTGGTCGTGATTTTGAGAAAGAAATTGCGGTTTACAACCAGTCAGGTAAAGCTGCTGCTGTCGCGACGACTGCAGCCGTTGTGGCAACGGCTGCCGTACCAGCAACACTTCCGGCTACCGCAGCACCAGCAGCAACATCACCTAAATCACCAGTTGATCAGCAGCAGACACGTAATGTGGCTGAAAACATGCTGAACTACTGGTATGAACAAGCTGATGAAGCAACACGCGCTCGCTTCAAAGCAAAAATCAACCAAGAGTAATCTTGTAAAAAAGAGCCTACGGGCTCTTTTTCTTCCCCCCTCAAAGTTCCCTACATTCATCCACATCTGCCCCTCGCCCTTTCATGCATGGTGGCGATGAATGTCCATGCTGCAATGGACTGTACTAACATCGAACCATGGAACAGCACGGTTGCCTATACGGGTGGTGCTCAGGTTCAAGAAAACAACAAAGTCTATAAAGCGAATTGGTGAACGAGGGGGAACAACCCTACCACCCATTCACGCTCTTACCAATGACCCTAACTGGCCTCAAACTGATTGGGCAGGCAATCCAAGCCATGCCATGCCAACCAGGGCGATAAAATCATCTACAACGGTGTGGTTTACCAGGCTAACTGGTGGAGTAGTTCAACACCAGGCAGTGATGGTAGCTGGGCAGTAGTGTGCACAATTTAACCTCTTCAGCATAAAACCAATGCGCAGGCCCTTTCCTGCGCATTTTTTATGCAAAGAGCAAGAAAAACAGGTGCTTTATCATTTTTAAAATGGCAATTTACAAGCAACATTAGTGAACTTCATATGCAATAACATTAATCGTTCTGTTTCTGACCTTTCATCAAAGAAGTAAAAAACTGCGATAAAGCGCTCAATTTTCAATCAAACAGTCAAACTGCTAACATTTCTTTGTTTTCAAAATATGACATGAGATTTGGCTTTAACAAACAATAAATTATCGTATTGACAATTGTAACAGTGA